>JAKAYL010000045.1:399-12463 GCA_021809545.1 Thermoplasmata archaeon | reverse complement strand
AGCCCTGGGAGACGTTCTGGTGCCACCTCCGCAGATGGACGTCCTCCAGCAGACGGGCATGGCCAGGACCGGGTCTCGGCATGGAGGGCTCCGGGCCGTTGAGGGGGATATGGGCGACGAGGTCCGCAGGCTATGCCCGGTGGCGAACCCGTATCATAGCAAGTCACGAACGCTGGGATCTATTGGGGATGCTTCCCGCAACGACCTCTGGAATTCGCGCAATCCTCGAAGTTCTCCGACCGGCCAGACACCCAACTTGGGAAGGGTCGCTTGGAATAGATCGCAACTGACCCTCCGAGCGCCCAGGGCACTCTTTCTGGAGTGGCTTGTGGCTCGTTCGATGGTGGACAGGAAATTACTCAACGTATTGAGTAATTTTGCTCAGAGCAGTGAACGTCTCCCTTGGTCCTGCAGGTCAGGGGGGTCGGAGGGCAGCTTGGGTCCTGCGTCTCACGCGGGGCGGGCGGAGAACCGTCGCCGGTAGGCGTACCGGTAGAGCGAGCCCACGTGCCAGATGAAGTCCCCGACCTGGCGCAGGGAGAGCTTGCTCTTCCCAGCCACGCGATCCTGGAAGACGTAGGGGACCTCCACGATCGGGTGGGGCCCGCAGCGCACGATCATCTCGAAGCCGAGCTTGTACCCGATCGGCTTGATGGCCGTGCGGGTCAGGAGCTTCTTGTGGATCGCGAAGAACCCGCTCATGGGGTCCTGGACGTTCTCCCCGTTCGTAAGGGGGCGGGCGAGCAGGGTGGCTCCCATGCTGAGGAGCCTCCGGTCCAGGCGCCAGTTGGAGACGACTCCTCCATCGGCGTAGCGGCTGGCGATGGCCATTTCCGCCTCTCCCCAGAGGATGATCTTCAGGAGCGTAGGGGCAAGGGAGGGAGGATGGCTGCCGTCCGTGTCCAAGACCACGAGGGCCCTTCCCTCGGCCTCCTGGAACCCTCTCAGGATCGCGGAGGCGAGGCCGCGTTCGTTCCGCCGCTCGATGATCCGCAACGGGGTCCGGAGCGAGACGCTCCGGGCCACTGCTACGGTGCGGTCCTTCGAGTTGTCGTCGACGAGCAGGATCTCTGAGGTGAAAGGTTCCCGGTGCAGGACTTCATCCAGCTGACGGAGTACGTGGCCGACGGTTGCCGCTTCGTTGTACGTTGGAAGTACTACGCTTGCGTCCACTGGGCTTTTTCGGGGCTGCACGGACTTCCTCCTTGGGTTTGTCCACCGTGCTACTGGCTATATAGCTTTGCTTCCGACTGGAACACTCCATATTGATGCAGATCGTCCAGGGGGGGCGTCCGCTTCGGATCACAGTGACGATGGGGGCGCCGCAGGTGGGGCAGGGGTCCGGGTGCCGGTCCAGCCTCCCATTCTGGGGCAGGGGGTAGCTCACCCGGCAGTTGGGGAACCCGGTGCAGCTCACGAACCGCTTCCCCCGGAACGAATACTTGATGTGGAGGGGAGAGCCGCACTGGGGGCAGGTCCCGATGGCGAATTCCTCCTGGTGCGCCTCGCACTCCGGGTTGATGCAGTAGTTCTTGGGGCGCTGTCCCCGGTGGATGATCCGCGCCATGGGGACCTTGCACTTCGGGCAGATCTCCTTGGCGGCCTCGATGTGGCCGGAGGAGGGGAGCTGGTAGGAAGCGGTGCACGAGCGCGGGTTGTTGGCGCACTGGATCCAGCGTCGGCCCCGCGGGGAGGTGTGCATGCGGAGCGCTCCGCCGCACTTGGCGCAGAGGCCGATGAAATGCTGGGCATCGAGGGCCCCGGTGATCGTGTCCCGGACGCCTTCCTGGTTCTCTTGGAGGAGCCGGTAGACCTCCCGCAGCATGTCGCGGGACTCTGTGACGATCCCATCCAGGGTCTTCTGGCCTTCCGCGATGGAGGTCATGTCCTCCTCCAGACGGCTCGTCATCTCGGGGCGGGTGACGAGGCTCGCATTGGTCTCCAGGGCCTCGGTGACCGCGAGCCCGCTGGAGGTGGGCTCGAGCCCCTTCGGCATGATGTACCGGCGTTCCACGAGCTTCTGGATGATCTCGTGCCGGGTGGACTTGGTGCCGAGGCCGAGCTTCTCCATCTCCTGGATGAGCCCTCCCTGGGAGTACCGGCGCGGGGGTTCTGTCTTCCCCTCGTGCATCTGGATCTCGAGGATCTTGAAAGAGATGTTCGCCTTGAGCCGGGGGAAATCGCTCTCCCGGGGCTCGTAGTAGGGGTAGACATCGTACCATCCCCTGTCCGTGAGCCGGAACCCTTCGCCCGCCAGCTCTTCCTCCGCCACCAGGGCGGCTGCCTTGCGGCGGATGCCGACGGCATCGGGCGCCGTGGTCGCGAGGAACCGCCGGGCCACGAGCTCATAGATACGGCCCCGGTCCGTGGACGAGGACTTCGACTCCATCTTCCCGGTCGGGTAGATAGGGGGGTGGTCCGTGGTCTCCTGCCGGCCCCGGGTGGCCCGGAGCTTCTCCTGGGAGAGCACGTACTTCGCCTCCTTGGCCAGGAACCCCTCCGAGAGCATCTCCAGGATGCCCCGGAGACCCAGCGTGCGCGGGTAGACCGTGTTGTCCGTACGCGGGTAGCTGATGACGCCTCCCGTGTACAGGTCCTCCGCGATGCGCATCGCCTGGGAGGCGGAGATGCCGAGGCGGGTGGCATCGGCCAGGAAGAGGGTGGTGTTGAAGGGGACGGGGGGACGGACATGGTCCTCCTCCTCGGTGAAATCACGGACCGTGCCCGTCTTGGCCCCGGTCATCTTCTGGAGGACCGCATCGGCCTCCTTCTTGTCGAACCAGCGGCCGTGCGTGTGCCTCAGCGTGAAGGTCTGCCCGTCGTACTCGCCCGTGACCGAGATCTCCCAGAAGGGCTGGGGGACGAAGTTCTTGATCTCCTTGTCCCGGTCGACCAAGAGGGCGAGGGTGGGGGTCTGGACCCTTCCCGCAGAGAGGACGGAGCTGTGGCCGTAGGTCCCTCCGCCGCCGGTCCGGGTCACCAGGGTCAGGTACCGTGTGAGGAGGGCTCCCCACATGAGATCGATGTTCTGCCGGGCCATCCCGGCGTCCGCCAGGTTCCGGTCCAGCGTCTTGAGCTCCGAGAAGGCCTTCTCGATCTCGGATTTTGACATGGCGCTGTACTGCGCTCGCGTCACGACGATCTTCGGGTTGACCTCAAGGATGATCTCGAGCGCCTCGGCGGCGATGACCTCCCCCTCCCGGTCCCAGTCGGTGGCGAGGATCACCTCGTCGTGCTGGGGGGCGATGCGGCGGAGGACCTCCACGATCCCGGCCTCGGTGATGCTGCGGATGGGGGAGGCGTCCACCAGCTTCGGGAGGGTCTCCATGTTCCACTGGTTGAGCTCCTCCGGATAGTCGAGCTCGACGATGTGGCCCCGGAGGCCCATCACGGTGAAGTCGTCCCCCTCGCGTTCGAAGCTGAAGACGGCGACCGGGCCCTGCTTCTCCCGCTTCATCTTGCCGGAGGAGAGCACTACGGCTATCCGCAGGGCCGTACTGAACTTTTCTGTGATGACGAGTCTCCGCATGAGAGATTTTAATAGCCCCGGCATGTCCGGTTGGGACATTAAAGCCGCGGTAGCTCAGTTGGGAGAGCGTCAGACTGAAGATCTGAAGGCCGCCGGTTCAAGCCCGGCCCGCGGCACCACCCCCGAGAATGCGACCCCGGGAAGCCCACTTTTCTGAACTACTCCTTGAGGGAACTTGCGGGGTGCCCGGCCCCGCAAAGCAGTAGTTTTCCCATCCTGCGATTTTTCATATATCTAAGCAGCTACTTCGTTGCGTGGCAGTCCGTTACGAGGAGGCCCTGCGCTACCTGTGGGGCCTACGGAGGCTCGGGGCAAAGTCCGATCTCACCGTGATCCAAGCGATCCTGAAGGACCTGGGGGATCCTCAGCGCACCTTCCGATCCATCCACATCACGGGCAGCAAGGGGAAGGGTTCCACCGCCGAGATGTGCGCCAGCGTGCTGAAGGCGGCCGGGTACCGCACAGGGCTCTACACGAGCCCCCACCTACTCTCCTACCGGGAGCGGACGGTCGTGGACGGGAAGAAGATCCCGAAGGAGAAGGTGGCCGAATGCGTCCAGAGCGTCCGAGAGTCCGCCGATCGGCTCCTCGCCGCCGGCAAGGTCGACCGGGAACCCACCTTCTTCGAGGTGACCACGGCCATGGCCTTCACCCACTTCCAGCGGGAGAAGGTCGATGCCGGCGTCGTCGAGGTGGGGCTCGGGGGCCGACTCGATGCCACGAACACCCTCGATTCCAGCGTCTGCGCCGTGACCACTCTCGAGCTCGAGCACACCGAGATCCTGGGCCCGACCCTCACCCACATCGCCCGGGAGAAGTCCGGCATCTTCCACAAGGGAGCCCGGGCGGTGACCGGGGTCACCTCCGGGGAAGGCTACGAGGAGTTGGCCCGCAACGCCTTCCGGCTCGGGGTCCCTCTCTGGAGGCTCGGGAAGGAGGTGCAGGCCGACCGGACCTCCTTCGACAGGACCAGCCAGACCTTCGACGTCCACACTCCTCTCCACTCCCACCCGGGGCTCAAGTTGCCCCTCCTCGGGTCCTTCCAGGTCGACAACGCGGGCGTGGCCGTTGCCGCCCTCGATCTCTTCTCAGAGGCCACGGGGCTGAAGATCCCGGAGAAGGCCTATCGGCAGGGGCTCGCCGCGACCGTCTGGCCCGGGCGGCTGGAACGGCTCTCGAACCGGCCTCCGTTCTATGCGGACGCCGCGCATACGGTCATGAGCGCCCAGGCGCTCGCAGGGGCCCTGGAGGAGATCGAGCCCGAGGCCTCGCCGCAGGAGAACGTCCTGCTCTTCTCCTGCCTGAAGGACAAGCGGATGGAGGAGATCCTGGCGACCCTCTCCGGGCTCGCCGCCACCCTCGTCCTCACGGAGCTCAAGAACGACCGGGCGATGCCCGTCAAAGAGATGGAGCGGGTCGCCAAGGGGCTCTTCCAGAGGATCCTCGTGGCCCCTCAGATGTCCCAGGCGATCTCTCTCGCCCGCTCGGCCACGGGACCGCACGGGTACCTGCTCGCGACGGGGAGCACCTATCTCATTTCCGAAGTGGAAGCGGTGGCGCAAGGGGTCACTGTGGAGGAGCCTGGGCTTTCGGACCCGCTTCCTTCGCCTCGCGGGCCCGGCGTCGCATCTTCAAGTAAACGTAGACGAGCAATCCCGCAAGTATGATGGCGCCGACCACGTCGAGCGCGTTGAAGTAGGGATCCAGGTCCGAGAAGTGCTCCCCGAGCACGTAGCCGGCGTAGACCAGGGCGACGGTGAAGGGGAACGACCCGATGACGGTGAAGGCCGCGAAGCGCTTGATGTCCATCCGGGCGGCGCCGGCCGGGTAGGAGATGTACGCCCGCAGGATGGGGAGGAGCCGGGAGAGCAGCACGGTGATCTCCCCCCGCTGCTCGAAGAACCTCTCCGCCCGTTGGATATCCTTCTCCTCGATGAAGAACCGTTTGCCGATGAGCCGCAGGACGGGCATCTCGAGCTCGTGGCCGAGGAGGTAGCCTCCCAGGGCCCCGAGGAGGCCCCCCAACAGGGCGGCTCCGAGCACGGTGACCCAGGTGAAGGGGATCCCTAGGAACCCCACGGCCCCCTGGGAGAGGAGGACCCCGGCAAAGGGGAGGATGACCTCGCTCGGCAAGGGAGGAAGTCCCAGGCTCTCGAAGAACATGAGGGCCATGAGGCCGGGGATCCCGACCGTGGACATGAACCACTCGATCCAGAAGATAGCCGTCTGTGTGAGCGAGAAGACCATCGGAGATTACTTCGAGCCCCGCTCGCTGTTCTGCTTGCCCACCTTTTCCGAGAGGATCTTGTTGCTCGTCTTCTCGAGCTCGTTGATGATCTGGTTGACGTCCTCGTCGGTCGCCGGGGGGACGTCCTTGAGCTCGGGGGGCTCCTCATCCTCGGATTCTTCCGCCTCCAGCTCGGGTGGCAGTTCCTCCTCGGCGTCCGAGCTCTCCGTGGCGCCCTTGGCCCGGATCCGGTAGAGCAGATAGAAGATCACGAGGATGACCAGCGTCGGGACGACCATCAGGGTCGCATCGAGGACGATTTCATCGAACATGGTTCCTCCTACTTGGGCGCGGTCAGCGACTTGTACTTGTCCGCCGACAGCAACGTGGCCGGGACCTGATCGGCCTCCAGCGTGAAGATCCACCCGCCCCCGTAGGGCTCCTTGTTGACGAGCTCGGGCTTTGTCTTCAGGCTCTCGTTCACCGAGGAGATGGTCCCCGCGGCCGGAGCGAAGATGTCCGCCACGGTCTTGACCGACTCGAGGACGCCGGCGACCTTGCCTTCCTCGAGCTTCATCCCGACCTTGGGGAGCTCGACGAAGACGATGTCGGTCAACTCGGCCTGAGCGTGGTCCGTGATCCCGACGGTGAGCGTCTTTCCCTCGACCTTGACCCACTCGTGGGAGGCGGTGTAGAGCAGTTTCTCAGGAACCTGTTCGGCCATGAATCTTCAGGTCCCCTCCTGCCAGGAGGAAAGATAACGTTTCTGGGTTTCCGAGAGACGGTCGATCTTGATACCGCGGGCCTGGAGGGCGGCCGAGGCCACCTGGTCGTCGAGTTCCTGCGGCACCGCGTGCACTCCGGGCTTGAGCTTCTTGCCCGACGTGACGAGGTATTCGGCGGAGAGCGCCTGGAGGGCGAAGCTCATGTCCATGATCTCGACCGGATGTCCCTGTCCGGCGGAGAGGTTGACGAGGCGTCCCTCCGCGAGGAGGTAGGCCTTCCGTCCGTCGCGGAACGTGAACTCCTCCACCATGGGGCGCACCTTCCGGTGGCGCACGGCCAGGCGGGCGAGGTCCTTCGTGTTGACCTCGACGTCGAAGTGCCCCGAGTTGGCGAGGAGGCACCCGTCCTTCATGACCGCGAAGTGCTTGCGAGTGAGGACGTCAAGGCATCCCGTGACGGTCACGATGAGGTCCGCTTCCTTCACGGCGTCGAGCATGGGGAGGACCCGGAAGCCCTCGAGGCGAGCCTCGACGGCCTTCGCAGGATCCACCTCGGTGACGATGACCTCGGCCCCGAGGCCCCGGAGGCGGGAGGCGACCCCCTTCCCGCACCAGCCGTACCCGGCCACGACCGCCGTTCGGCCGGCGATGGTCAGGTTCGTGGCGGTGAAGATGCCGTCCAGGGTGGACTGTCCGGTCCCGTAGCGATTGTCAAAGAGATGCTTCATGGTGGCGTCGTTGACGTCGATCGCCGGCCAGCGGAGCTTCCCGTCCTTCTCCATGGCCCGGAGCCGGACCACGCCCGTGGTGGTCTCCTCGGTGCTGCCGATGACCGTGCGCCCCCTCTGGAGCGCCGCCGCCACGAGGTCCGCCCCGTCGTCGATGATGATGTCCGGGTCGGCCGCCAGCATGGCATCGATCCCGTGCTGGTAATCCTGGGCCGACTCTCCCTTCTTGGCGAGGGTATCGATCCCTTGCGAGAGGAGGCCGGCGACGACCTGGTCGTCGGTCGTGAGAGGATTGGAAGCCGCGAGGTGCACGTCGGCGCCGCCCGCCTTCAGGGCCAGGGCCAGGGCGGCGGTCTTGGCCTCCACGTGGAGGACCAGCGAGAGGGTCTTGCCGCGGAAGGGGAGTTCCTTCTTGAAACGGGCGCGGATGCCTTCCAGGATGTCCATGTGGGCCCTTGCCCAGCCGATCTTGTCCATCCCACGGTCCACCGCCTCAGTTCCCGAGTCCGCCAACGAAAGTCACCTCCGCTTGCCCATGGGTCTTGTTCTTTAACTTTTCTTCGAGAGCGGTCTGGACCCCGCCCGGGATCTCGACGAGCCCCGTCCAGCTGCCGTCGGAGCCCCATTCCTCCTCCAGGATCTTCCCGGCCGCCTTGACGTCCGAGACGATGCGGGGGTACTGGGCCGCCTCGACCTTGATGCGGATCTTGATGTGCTCGAGCCGGATGGGGAGGATCGGACGCAGCTTCGCCATCGCGTCCTCCGCGAGGGAATCCATGTCCTTGAAGGGGTCCACGTGGAACTTCGCCTCCTCCAGGGCCGCGGAGATCCGGGCCGGGGGGTGCGGGGTGTTGGTCTGGGGATTGATGGCGTTCCGGGCGATGTAGTCCACCACCTGCTTCCGCTTCTCTTCGACCATCACCCGCTTCTGCTCGGTCGTGATCTGGACCTCGCCCTGGCGGATGATCTCGAGCGCGATGGTGTAGACGTCGATCGTGTGGAACTGCTTCTGGAGGTACTCGTCGGAGATCTTGTCCCCCTTCTTCGCGTCCTTGTAGATGTGGTCCTGCGCGAGCTTTTCCCGAAGGTCCACCTGCTTACCGGACTTGATGTCCTGAACCACCTTGGGGTCGACCAGGACCTCGAAGTGACTGCCCGCCTTGATCAGGCGGGCGATCACCGCGTCCTCCGCCTTGACCATCTAACTCTTGGAGGATCCCTTACCAGAGGTAGGGGGGAGCCGGCCGGCGAACTTCTCGACCTGTTCGGTCGAGAACCGCTGGAATCCCTTGTCCTTCTGGACGACGCAGATCTCCACGGAAGTGAGGTTGGCGGGGTCCTCCATCGATTGCTGGAGTCCCTGGAGCGCGAGCAGAACGCCCTCGTCCATGCTCATGCCCTCGGTGTACTTCTCTTCGAAGAGTTCCATGACGGGGGTGCGGTTCCCTCCGATCGAAGAGGCCTTGAAGGAGGTGAGCGAGCCCGAGGGGTCGGTCTCGAAGAGGTGGACCCCGGTGTCGTCGTACCCGCCCACGAGGAGCGCGGTGCCGAAGGGGCGGACGCCCCCGAACTGGGTGTACTGCTGCTTGTAGTCGCAGACGGCCCGCACGAGCATCTCCAGGGAGATCGGCTCGTTGTAGGTCACCTTGTTGATCTGGGAGTTGAGCCGCGCATAGTCCACGAGGACCCGCGCATCGGCCACGAGCCCTGCGGTCGCGGCTCCGATGTGGTCGTCCACCTTGTGGATCTTCTCGACGGAGGAGGGCTCCGCGAGCTTGGGGTTGGCGATCCTGCGGTCAGCAACCAGCGCGACGCCGTCCTTGAAGACGACGCCGGCGGTGGCCGTGCCACGCCGGACCGATTCCCGGGCGTACTCCACTTGGAAGAGCCTTCCGTCGGGAGAAAAGACTGTGATCGCTCTGTCGTATGCCATCTGGCCTGGTTGCATCTCCACTTTCCATCACCTACCTTTTGAGCTTGGGCAGAGGGGGATATAAGACTGCCCTAATAAGCTACTCTGTGGAACGGTTGCGCTCTTCTACCCGGTAGATGCCCTCTCCCAGGCCGTGGCCCCCGGCGCCAGAAGGGTTAGGTAGGGGGTTCCGAAGCACGCCCGCTCCGACCCTCGCGGGGCTTGGAATCTGGGCTCTTGGAACCGAGTTGAACCTGTTCCCTGTGGCGCTATTCGATAGCCGTCTCCGCGAGGGCCCCGACAGCGGGATCAGGTAGACCCCAAGGACGCCGCCGCTTACGGTGCGAGCTTCCCGACCATCTCGTCGACCGCCGCGTCAAAGGCCTGGGGTGCGGTCAGATTGAGGAGATGGTCCGCGCCTGGGACGATCCGCAGTTGAGCGTTCGGGACATGCGTGGTCAGGTAGCGGCCTACGTGCGGCATGGCCGGGTTGTCCCGGTCGCCTACGAGCACGACGAGGGGAACCCGGAAGGTGGCGAACCGCTCCGACGCCTTCGGCTCGGATCGTCGCTCGTGCTGACCGGACCGTTCCAGGAACACCTCCGGCGCATTCTCCCGCACCATGGTGCGGAAGAACTCGAGGTTCGCCCCGGTCAACGCCGCTCCCCAGAGCCCTCTCAGATGTTCGAGGGCCTCCTCGAGCTTCCCGTTGTTGAACGCGTCGTAGGCCGCCTTCGAGGCCTTGTCGTCCGCTGCGAAGACCCCTTCGGGGAACATCGGGTAATCCATCCCAGAGAATCCGGGAGAGACGAGGAGCAGGCCCCCGGCCACTCCTGGGTGGGCGACCTCGAAGTCCAGGGCGATCCTGCCGCCCATGCTGGCGCCCACGAGGAGGGGGCGCTGAAGTTTCAGGTGGTGGATGAGCGCGGCGAGGTCCTCCACCGAGGAGAACTCGCTGTCGGCCGGCAAGGATCCCCCATAGCCCCGGAGATCGTACCGGACCACTCGATGCTTCTGGGAGAGGCGGGCGAACTCGCGGTCCCACATCCTCCGGTCCGCGATCGCCTCATGGATGAGCACGATCGGGTGCCCGTCCGCGGGTCCCGCCACGTCGTAGGCGATCCGTCCCCCGGGCACCTCAAGGTGTTGAGCCGAAACAGTTTCCGACATGGACTTCCAAGGGCCGGGTCTCTCATGAACCCGATGTAGCCCGGGAAGCCGTGGGATAGAAACCGCTCCCCTTGATTTGATAGCTCGTGAGTGCCGGATCCCGGTGGTCCCGGAGTTTCAGGCGGGACGCTTCCGGAACGAGGCGAGCCGTTTCTCCGCCGCCTCCTTCAGTTGGGGAAGGGCCGGCGCATGGGCGAGGTCCCTCCGGGCGGCGATGGCGGCCTTGCCGGCGATCATGCGAGCCATGCGTCCTTTGGCGGCTCCTGGGGCGCCCTGGACCATGGGGTGGAGAAAGAGGAGCCCGTACTTGGGAGGGGCGTTCCCCTTCCGGAGGTGCTCGAAGAAGGCGCGTTCGGCCCCGAGCACCTGGACCGTCCCGGCCGGAAGGCGGGCGAGCCGCTCGATCCCTCCCGCCTTCTCGACCAGGCGGGCGGCGAGCATCGGACCCAGGAGAAGGGAAAGGTTGGGGAGTTCGGCCTCCGCCTCCTTCTGGACCGCGGCCTCCATGGACTGGATCGCCTGGCTGAGCCCCAGTACGAGCTGGGCCACTTCCTTGCGGGACTCGCGGATGGGGGTGCCCTCGGCCTGGGCGAGGAGCCCACGGGCCACGGCCCCCGCGGTGGAGCTTTCCCGGTCCACTTCGGAAGGGGCCTCATTGACCCACCAGTTGGTGAGGCGTTCGGCCAGAAGGTTCAGGACCTCCTCAAGGTCTGCGATCGCCCGCACTCCCTCTCCGATCTCTACGGAGGGGCCTTGGGCCGCCTGGAGCGCTTCCTTCCCCAACTCCAGCAACAAGGTGCGCTCCCATCCCGGGTCGATGCCGTGCTCCCGTGGGGGGATCCTCGGGGAGAACCCCGAGGCGGGCTTCGCCCCCAGGGAGCGGAAGCGGGAATCCCTTGACTGGAGCGCGGTATGCCCGTCATTCTTCAGTTTCTCCCAGAGTTCCCGTTCCTCTTGGGTCAGGGAGCCTCCCAGCCGCTCTTCCCAGCGCCTGCGTATCTCGGCCAGATCCGGAGGGAAGACCCTTCCCTCCACGATGCGGCCTTTGTCAAAGGCGAAGACGCCGAACCAGCGTGTGACGATCTCCATCAGTCCATGCGGAGGCCGCCGTTCACGTGAATCGTGGCCCCTGTGAGGTAACCCGCCTGCGCGGAGGCGAGGAACGCGATCGCTTCCGCGATCTCCTCGGGCTTTCCGACCCGGCCCAGGGGAATGGCCTTCTCCCGCTGTGCCCGGACCTCCGGGGAGTCGCTTCCGATGATGGCGGTGTCGATCGTGCCCGGTGCGACCACGTTCACGGTGATCTTGGGGGCGAGTTCCCGGGCCAGGGACTTCGCCAGCCCGGCGATCCCCGCCTTGCTCGCCGCATAGTCGGCCCCATGGGTCGATCCGCTGGACGCGAGGACGCTCCCGACGAAGATGATGCGTCCCGACTCGGCCTTCTTCATGAGAGGGAGCAGGTCGCGGGTGACCACGTAGGGGGCCCAGAGGTTGTTGATGAGGGTGTACATGAACTCGTCATCGTCCAGGTCGTCGATCTGCCGCCGGGGGTATTCCCCGGCATTGTTGACCAGGACCTCAAGCGTCGGGAACTTGGCCGTGATGTCCTTGGTCATCGCCTCGATGTCCTTCTTGAGGGTAAGGTCGGCGTGCAGGGGGAAGGCCTTTCCCCCGGCCGCGGTGATCTCCTGGACCACGGCCTCCGCTTCCGTCTTGTGGTTCCGATAATGGACGGCGACCTCGACCCCGTTCCGGCCCAAGAGGAGTGCGGTG
>JAKAYL010000045.1:0-389 GCA_021809545.1 Thermoplasmata archaeon | reverse complement strand
CGGCCAAGACCCCTCGATTAGTTAAGTTGGAGGGGCGCCCGCTCCTCGGGGTCCGCAAGCGGTCCGTCTCAGAGCAGGTGTTCCCGTCGGAGGTCCGCCTTCAGCTCCCGGACGGTCCGGAAGGGCAGGGCCCGCCAGCCCGACTTTCGGGCGCTCTCCACGTTTTCCCTCCGGTCGTCGATGAAGAGGATCTTGCGTGCCGGGATGCCCGCCAGCTTGGCCGCGGCTCGGAAGGCGGCGGGGGCGGGTTTGGTCACCCCCAGCTGGTAGGACAGGATCCACGGCTCGAAATCCGTGAACCAGCCGGACTCTTCGAAGAGGAGGGTGTGGATCGCATCCGTGTTCGAGAAGAGCCCGGTCGTGAAACCTCGCTTCCGGAGGGCCAGATC
>JAKAYL010000044.1 GCA_021809545.1 Thermoplasmata archaeon | reverse complement strand
CGGAAATAGTTGGGATAGAAGACGATGCCCGCGCTGTCGGTCTCGCCCCAGGCCACTCTCTGCGTTCTCCGAAAGCTAGCCCCCATTCTCCCTCCGAATCAGAGAGAGTCGGGCGACCTATTGAGGCTTCCGCCAAGGGCCCGACGATGGAGCGCCTCCGGCCCCGAAAGCAGCGCCGGAGAACGATTCCTTGGGAAAAAGAATGAGAAAAGGGGTTTCCCCCTCCCCTGGAAGAGGGGAGGGGGGATCTTCGAGGAGGCTTTCGAGGAACGCCGTTCAGGCGTTCTTCATCTTGGCCTTGGCAACGTAGCCGTTCTTGTCGAGGAAGTACATGTAGCCCTTCTCCCGGCTGAACTTCTCCGTACCAACCTTGGCCTTCTTGCCTTTCTTGTTCATCTTCATGGGGGACTTCCACATGAAGCCGTCCTTGCCCAGGTAGTACAGATAGCCGCTCTCCCTCTTTATTTGCTCCTTTCCGATTTTTTGTGCCATGGTGGACACCTGGGACCATCCATTACATCGAGAGTATTTCAAGCCACCGGCGGGAGACCGTCAAAATCTCTGGGGCCATACGGGGAGTCTCTGACGAAGCTAGATGTTCGCGGGTAAAACAGATATCGTCTAACATTCTACATTTATTATCGTAGATTACCAAAACGAATACGTGTTACATCTACATTCGACTTACAGGTAGGTTTGTTCTTTTTGGTGTTAGATTAAGTTCCCCTGGGAGCGTCATTCACCCTTCCGGACCGCGGCTCGCCGTTCCCCGGAATTCGGGGTCCTTCTCTTCGGAAGGAGGCGAGAGCGGCCGAGGGTACCTTTGGGAGAGAAAGGGGTTTTTGCGAGGAAAAAGGGGGTTCCTCCCCCATTTTCCCCCGCGGAGAGGGTCTTTCTCCTCGAAAAGCACCTTTATAAAGTGGAGCGCTATTCACGGGGCATGCGGAGTTTTTGGAGACCTAGCGTATTCGCCGTGGCCTTGTTGTTGCTCATGGGCACGGTGCTAGCGATCTTCGCCGGGAACGCATTCGCCGTAACGCCGAACGTGACTGCGGCATGCACCGCGCCTCCCACGATCACGATCCAATCCTCGACCTCCCACGGGTATAATGCCGTAGTCACAGGGACTGCGACCGCGGGAGCCGGGACGGGCTGCACCATCGTCTACGTGTCGGTCTCCTGGGGCGACGGCAGCGTGTCGACCAACACCTTCACAACGGCCCAGGCGAACTTCTCCATGTCCCACAGCTACGGGTCCGCCGGAGCGTACCACGCTCAGGTGACCGCTTTCGAGAACGGTGGACAGACGACCACCTCGAACGTGGTCTTCAACATCAACGGGCCCCCCTACTCGGTGAATGTGGCCTTCGACACCTCCTATCACCTGCCCGGGGACCGGGCGGTCCTCTACATCAACGTGGTGAACTCCACCACGGGCGGGCTCCAGTCCGGGTACACCACGCTCAGTTTCTATATCACCACCTGCTACTCCCAGACGACGAACCCGGCGCTCTGCACCCCGGTCAACACCATCCCGACCCGTCCGACCGCGCTGAACGCCACCTCCATCCCCTTCACGGTGCCCCCGGACGCGGTCACCGGTTCGACGCTGTCGGTCCAAGTGGAGGCCAACGCCACGCTCCCGACCGGACTCTTCAGTGAGAACAGTTCCGTCACCTACCTCATCATCGCGACCCCCCAGACACCCTCCGTCTGTGTCGGCAGCACGATCTCGGGCACTAACACCTGCGCTCCCCAGACCGCCCAGATCCAGCCCGGCCAGAACTTCATCCTCTCGATCCAGGCCACTCTCGGGGTCGGCTTCGGTTCCGATCCTTGGCCGAACGCAGCCGTGGCGGTAACCTTCTACCTCAACAACCAGCAGGTCCACCCGACCGGCTTCCCCAACCAGATCCAGACCAACAACCTGGGGTATGCCTACGTCGTCGTCCAGACCCAGGGCCTCGGGACCGGGGACCTCAACATCACCGCGGCGGTGACCGACCCCAACAACGCGGCGATCACCAGCCAGCACAACACCATCTTCGTGAACATCCAACCCACTCCCCTGGCCCAGGTGCAGGTCACCACGGGCTCGGACGGGTACTTCGGTGGGGACTCGATGACGTCCACGTTCGCGATCACCTCCTACCTCGGCAAGGCTGTGCCCGGCTGGAATGCCAACGAGTACCAGGTCCTGGGCTATCCTTCCGGCACGGGGTGCGGCAGCTTCTCGAGCAACGGCCAGATCTTCGCTCAGGGCGCCATCTCCGGCACCTCGGGAACGGTTCCCGCGTACACGATCCCCACCTCCTACCAGGGGATCCTGGTGGTCGTTGTTTCGGCCAACAACGCCACCCAGTCCACCGTCGGGTACGCCTGCGCCCTGGTGACACCGCCGCAGCTCCTCATCCAGCCGAGCGAGGTGACCTACCACCCGGGCGACACGATCTCCGTCTCGTTCACCCCCGAGGGTGGGATCTTCAGCACCGCCACCTACTTCGCCACGGTCTCCGGATCCGGTGTGGTGATCTACAACCAATCGCTGCAGAGTTCGACCTCCTTCAGCTTTAGCATCCCGGCCACGGGAACGCTCCCCTCCTACGTACTCACCGTTGTGGCCCAGAACGCGAGCGGCATCATCGCGGGACAGGACATCACGCTGAACGAGTACTCCGGGTACAACCTGGTGGTATCGGTCCAGACCCCCGCCCAGTACTCCGACAACAGCTACCAGCCGGGGGAGAAGGTCACCTTCAGCTACACGGTGAACACCCTGGGTCTGGCCACCCCGCCCAAGTTCTTCACTCTGGAGGCGTTCTTCTACAACTCGCCCCAAGGACCGACCATCGTGCAGGAGACCGCCTCTTCCGGGACGTTCACCCTGCAGGTCCCCTCGAACATCGGGGCCGGGATGGTTCTGGCCGGCTTCACCGCCTTCATCCCCACCCCCTCGGGCACCTCCGGCTACGGGACCATCGTGGGACTCCAGGTGAACCCCAGCCCCTCCGTGCTCGACTACGAACTGGGCGCGGGAAGCGGATTCACTGTGGCCCACCTGCTCGTGATCGTGATCCTCGTCATCGCCGCCCTCTTGGCCTACGTGATCTGGAGGCGCCGCCACCGGGGATCCGAGCCCGGCGCCCACGGGTCCCGGCACAAGATGTTTGGACACAAGGACAACTCGGTCGAGCAATGGCAACAGACCCAACCGGAGGGCCAAGCCCCTCCGGCCGAACATGGCCCCGAGGCGGGCTACGCTCCGCCCGCGGACCAGGGCCAGCCCCCGATGCCTGAGGGACAGTACCCGGCGCAACCCCCCCAGTAGTCCCGATGCAAGAGAGGTGGTGATCTTACGACAGTCACCGCGGTCATCGGGGCACAGTTCGGAGACGAGGCCAAGGGCAAGATCACCGACTACCTCGCCGCCGACGCCGACTGGGTCGTCCGGTTCCAGGGCGGCCCCAACGCAGGCCACTCCATCCAGATCGGGGACCAGAAGATCGTCCTCCACCAGCTCCCGAGCGGCATCCTGCGCAAAGGCTGCCGCGCCGTGGCCGGACCCGGGATGGTCCTATCCCCCACGGACCTCGTCGAGGAGGTCGCCCAGCTCCGCAAAGCGAAGCTTCTCCAAGGCGAACTGCACATCAGCGAGCGAGCCCACGTGATCCTCCCTCTCCATCGGGCCGCGGACGCCTGGGAAGAGAAGCAGCGGGGCGGCACCCCCACGGGCACCACCCTCCGCGGGATCGGCCCGACCTACATGGACCGGGTGGGGCGTTGGGGGATCCGCATGGGAGACCTCCTGCGTCCCGACTCCCTCCGGGAGAAGCTGGAGCTCCTGTACCGTGCCCGTTCCTACCTCAAGGGAGAGAAAGGCGCACCGCTGCCCACTCTCGAGGAGACCCTCGCGGAGCTCGAGAAGGCCGGCAAGGCCCTGGCCCAGTACATCGGTCCGACCGAACCCCTCCTTTGGAAGGCCCTGGACGCCCACGAGCGGATCCTCCTCGAAGGGGCCCAGGGAACGCTCCTCGACGTGGACTATGGCACGTACCCCTTCACCACCTCCTCCCACACCACGGTCTCCGGGGTGTTCGTGGGCACCGGCCTTCCCCCGCAGCAGGTGGATCAGGCGCTCGGCGTCACCAAGGCCTATTGCACCCGGGTCGGCAACGGCCCCTTTCCGACCGAGCTCCTCGACGAGACCGGAGATCGGATCCGGGAGAAGGGAGGAGAGCGGGGTGCGACCACGGGCCGTCCCCGCCGGTGCGGCTGGCTGGACCTCGTCCTCCTGCGCTATGCCCAGCAGCTGAACGGCTTCACCTCCTTCGTCGTCACGAAGGTGGATGTCCTCGGAGGCGAGGAGAAGGTCCGCGCCGCTGTGGCCTACCGGGACACCCGGACCGGGGCCCGGATCGAGGATCCCCCCAGTTTTTCGGAGGACTACGCCCACCTGGAGCCGATCTACCGGGACTTCCCGGGATGGGAGGAGTTCTCCCCCAGTCTCCGCGAGCGGTTGGCGACGAGCGGCTACTCCGCCCTTCCTTCCGGCCTGCGCACCTTCCTCGACTTCCTCACCGAAGAGACCGGGGTCCCCGTGGGTATCGTGAGCTACGGGCCCGGACGGGACGAGGTGGTCGTCCGCGGCCGGAACCGCGCAGGACTGCGCTCCTGGCCCGGGGCCCGGAGCGAGTGAACCGCCCTTCCGCCGCGGCAACTGTTATATCGGTCCCCCCTTCTTCGCCCCCGTGACCCGCCCGGCGGTACGCCCCGGCGGGCGATGCAAGGCAGGAACGGGGAGAAAGGGTTCGGGAAGGGCTCGTGGTCTAGTGGTTATGACGGGTGTCTCACACACACCAGGTCGCCGGTTCGAATCCGGCCGAGCCCACTCGGAACCTCCGGGAGAACCCCCGACCCAACGCCCCTTCCTTTGCCGGCACGGAAGACGCGGTCGTCTCCAAGCCATTATGTCGTCCCGGGCCTAACCCAATACCGTGGAAGTATCCCCGACCGACCATCTGGCGAACGAACGCACGTTCCTCGCCTGGGTCCGGACCGCGATCACGATCATCGGGCTCGGTTTTGTCGTCGCCAAGTTCGGCATCTTCCTACGGGAGCTCGCTACGGGCTCCTCCTCGGGATCATCGCCCATCAGCGAGTGGGTAGGGGTCTTCCTCGTCCTCTCCGGAAGCCTCCTCGTGGGGGTGGCGTGGGTCCGGTTCCAGTCCGTCCGGAACGATCTGGAGTCGGGGAAGTACGTACCCCACGTGGCCGTGGAAGGGCTCCTGACCGGCATCATGGTGGTGGTCGGGATCGGGCTCGCGTTCTACCTGGTCCTCACGTAAGGTGGTCCTGACCTCATCTCGCCTCCGTCCGTCCGGATCCCCCTTCTAAGCAAGCTCCCGCAGGTCCTCCTCCGGTGCCCCGCGGGAAAGGTCCGGGGCCGGTGGCCCGTCCGCCTTTCCCGGGCGGAGCACCCAGACGGTCGCCCGTTCTCCGGGGACCTCGTTCTCCCGAAGGAACCTGCGAAGCTTCCTTCCGCCTTCCGGGGTCCCCGCGAGGAAGAGGAGGAAGGCGTCGGCCCGCTTCGCCTTCCCGAGCGAGCGGTGGAGCCGGCGGAGGTCGTGGAGGCTCGAGACCTCCGCCTCCACGTGGACGTTCCTCCCCCGTCCCAGCCTCCAGAGCCAGCGGCCCTCCTGCGCCTGCACCCGGGCGAGGAGCTCGGCCGGGGAGCACTGGTCCCTTTCCTCCGTGGAGAGGAGACAGGCCCGGGCATCGGGAACCCGCACGTCGAACCGTCCCTGGAGCGGGATCTCCAGCCGGACACCCTGCTTCGCGAAGATCCGGAACGCTGCGAGCACGAGCCGCCGGTGCTCCGCCGTCTCCTTCGGTGCGAGGTTGTTCTCCCGTGCCCCGAGTTGCACCCACCCGAGAGGGGTGAGCTGGAGGGCGTCCTCCGGGTCCCGCACGACCCATCCCCGCCGCTCTGCGAGGGTCAGCATGCGCTGGGTCACCGGGTCTGCCCTGTCTTCTCTCCCGAGGCTCCCTCCGCGCTCCCCCGCAGCAACCCCGAGGAGGAACTTCTCGATCGGTCCGCGGTCCCCGGTACCTTCGTCCGTGGCTTCCAGGTTCCCGAATTCTGCCGCGGAGCGCTCCCGCTGTTCCTCCCAGCCTTCGAGGTCGGGTGGCACGGGAGCGGGCAACCGGCAGGCCTCGGGGGCCCAGCTCCCGTGGCTCCGCACCAGGGCCGTGTGGTCCGGAAGGGTGGCCACCGTCGTCTCGAGGCGTTGCCGTTCCTCTGGGGGGAGGAGACCGGGCGAGATCAGTCCGAGGGCCCGGAGCGAGGACGGGGGCGGGGTCCGCAGCACGAACACGCTGCCCAGGGTCGCCAACGTGCTTCCCCCGACCGCCCCCTCCAGCCGCTCCACGGACTGGGTCGCGATCGCCGCGGCGAGACCGAACTTCCGGCCCGTCTCCAGCAGCGACCGGACCAGGCTCGGGGAGAAGTTCTGGACCTCGTCCACCAGCACCAGGGCCCGCACCTTCTCCGATCCGTAGCCCGTCCGCCGGCTCAGGGTCAGGAAGAGGTGGGCGAGGAACAGGTTCGCAGCGAAGACGGAGGGCCCCTCCCCCATCGCCCCTTTGGGAAGATAGAAGACGAGGCTCCTCCCCTGCTCCAGGGCCTGGCCGACGTCGACGGTCCGTCCTGCGGGAGAGACCAGCGCGGAGACGATGCGGGACAGCGCGATATGGGAGAGCCGGTTCTGACTGGAGGCCAGGTAGTCGGGCTGGCGTCGTTGCAGGGCCGGTAGTCCCTCCAGGAACTCCCGTATCCGGTCGTTGCGGGCGGTCCGCGCAAAGGCTTCGCAGTGGCGGGCGGGGTCGAAGAGCACGGAGGCCACGTCGTCGAGGTTCCCCCCGGCCTCCCAGACGCTCCGCACCACGCTGTCGAGGATCCGCTCCATCCGGGGCCCCCAGAACTCCTCTCCGGAGCCCGAGGTCGGCCGGAGGGCCGCCAGCAGTTCCGCGGAGACCAGGTCCTCGGACCGGTCCGTCTCTCCGCTCCCGAGGACATCGATGCCGGCCCGGCCCAAGCCCCATGTTCGGGCCCCGTCCACCACGACCAGACGTTCCCGGGAAGGGCGCGGGATCCGGCCCAGGGCGGCGGGACCGAGGTCCCCCTGGAGGTCGAAGAGGACCCAGGGCACTCCGACCCCCGCCGCCTCGCCTGCGAGGGAGGCGAGGAACTGGGTCTTTCCGGCCCCCGTCATCCCGACGACCGCCAGGTGGCGGAGCATCTCCCGGTCGGAGGCCACGTTCGGCTCCCCGGTCCTCCAGAGGCTTCCGAGCCTCCACATCGTCCCGGCAGCGACCGGGGGCTTCCCGCAGAGCGCGGGAGCGACCCAGACCCCGCTGAATCTCTCCGGCGAGGCGGGAGCGCCTGCCCCGCTGTGGAAGCTCCGGAGCGTCCGCGAGGTCCACTCCCCCCAGGCCGTGCGGGCAGCCCACGAACCAGGCCGCCAGGGCTCGTAGAAGGCTCCCACCGATCCCGCCAGTTCCATCCCCAGACCGTCCCGCACGAGCTCGACGCGGTTCGGTTCCCCCACCGCTGCGAGGCGGAGGTGCGTCTCGAGCCCCACGGGCCCGGAGGGTTGGAAGAACGCTTGCACGCACCACCGGGCTCCCCGCGGCCCGAGCGAGAGTCCCTGCGCAAGGGTCCGGGCATCCTCACGGGGCCAGAGGATCCGACCCGGGGCGAAGGTCTCCCCTGGGAAGGGGGCCGAGGGGGTCGGAGGGGCTTCCCGCGGCACGACCCTCACGGGGGAGTACTCCCCCAGGGACGCGCTTGGGAGGAGCTCGCCGGGAAGGCGGGCTCGCAGGAAGGGCCCTCCCAGGTCCTCGCCCAGTTCCAGGAGGAGGGACGTCCCGGGTCGGGAGCAGAGGGCCCGGAGCCATCCCTCGATCAGGCTTCGGGCGGGGGTGGGCGCGCCGAGACTGTGGAGCTCGACCCAGAGCGGACCCGTCATGGGCTCCTCCCCGGGACGAGCGGGTAGCGCAGGACCAGATGGCTGCCGATCCGCACGAGAAGGCTGAGCTCCCCGCGCCGGCTCCGGAGGATGATCATCCCTGTCCCCGGCAGAGGCTGGAGGGTCGCGTCCTCGGTCACGCGCACGTGGTTTCGTTCAGACGGTCGAAGGCTCCTTGCTGTGCGAGCGTTTCCGCTCACTATCCTTATTCCGGACATGGTTTTCTCCGGGGTGGTGACCGGGTGGGGCCGGTGCGCCTCCCCTTGGGTCGGGTTCCGGGAAAACGCGAACTTCGGGCCCTCCGGCTCATCCCGGTTGGGGAGAGCCTGGAGGAGCCGTCCTGGGCTCGCTCGAGGGGGAAGTGCCCGGGGTTCGCAACTGGAGTGCTGCGACTCGGCACCGGTGGACGGCCCACATCGATGGGATGGCCGATCCCGTCACACCACGCTCTCCCCTTCCTTTCCGGGGAACTGTCGATGGAATGGGTTGGGACCCTCGTCAGGTCCGAAAAGGCTCCGCTACAGGTCCCCTCGCGCAGGTCCGGGGGCTATCCCTACCCGGGCATCCACGCTCGACGGCCTTGGGGCACGGCTTCCGGGAGGGTCCCGGAAGATGCGACGGGCGGAGGCGTTGGAGGGGTATCCTCTCGCGGCGGGGAAGAACGGGGTGCTGGGAGCATCGGGTCTTCGGCCGGGAAGAAGTCCCTCAGGGTCGTTCCTTGGACCGAGCTGGGGAGCAGGGCGAACACCGCGGGGAAGGGCCGGGCCTCGATGGCGAGGTCAGGGTTCCAGGGCAGGTTCGGGCCACTCGGGTTCGGTCTACTTGGTCTCTTTGCCCGGGGCGCACCCGGCCCCCCTACTTAGGCACGGAGGGAGCGTGCGAATTCGTGAGCGGTGGGAGGTCCGAGACCTCCAGTCGTCGGAGAAGGCGGAGCCGCAGGATCG
Organism: Thermoplasmata archaeon; assembly: GCA_021809545.1. GTDB lineage: Archaea > Thermoplasmatota > Thermoplasmata > Lutacidiplasmatales > UBA184 > JAJYEA01. The sequence continues at coordinate 3,650 of JAKAYL010000044.1, read as the reverse complement.
TGAAGAAGAGCAGGAGGGCCCCGACCAGGGCGAAGAAAAGGACGACCCCTCGCTCCCTCCAGAGGGTGTAGAACTCGCTGGAGGCGATGAGACCGATCGCCATGCCTCCGGCGATCGAGAGGGAGTAGAGCCCCATGGTGGCGCCCCGGCTCGCCTGCTTCGAGGCATCGGTGAGGGCGGCCAGGGAGGAGGGCCCGAAGGAGAGGGCGGGGATGGCGCTGAGCCCGATGCCCGCCAGCAGGAGGACCCTCATCCCCGCGATGCCGAAGAGGGCGATCGCCGAGCCGAAGACAAGGACCCCGAGGAAGCCTGCGACGCCGACCAGCATCATCTTGGTGCGGCCGACCCTGTCCGAGAGCTTCCCGTAGAAGGGCTGCGTGAAGAGGAGCAGTGTTCCCGCCGCGGCCACTCCCACACCGAGTTCCCACGGAGGGATCTTGAGCGTCGAGGCGGCGCTGCCCAGGAAGGTGAAGAGCGTGCCGATCAGCATGTAGATGGACATCCACGGGAGGACGACCAGGAGGATCCCGGGCCGGAGGAGGGCGTTGCGCAGTCCCTCCCGGTCGAACGCCCTCTCCGAGGGATGTTCGATGTGGCCCCGGGAGAGCACGACCAGCACCGCGAGGGCAACGAGGACCGCTCCGGCCCCGACGAAGAAGGCGAGGGTGAGGTTGGCCGGGTGCTTCTCCCCGTCCACCAAGCTCACCAGGATGTAGCCCAGGGCGAACCCGTAGACCCAGCCGGCGAGGTTGAAGGCGTCGAAGCGTCCCATCTCGAGTCCCCGCTCCCCGAGGGCGCTCACATCCCCCGTGACCGCCAGGGAGGCGGCCAGGATGGAGGCGCTCGTGAAACCGAAGGCGCCGGAAAGGAGGGTGAGGAACATCGGGTCCCGGGTGAAGGCCATCGTGGCGAGGAGGGCGGCGCCCGAGAGGAGCGCGAGCTTGAGCACCGGCAGGCGGCCGTAACGGTCCGCGGCGATCCCGGCGAAGAGGACCGTTGCGGCCTCGATGGTCGGGGAGGCGGCGGCCGTCAGGCCGGTCGTCTCGACCGTGCTGCCGAGGTAGAAGGCGAAGATGCTGAGCGTGAGTCCGAAGCCCAGCCGGATGAAGAAGGTGGAGAGGAAGACGGCGGGGAGTACGGACCGGGCGGGGGCGCCGTCAGGCACGTTCCACCAGCTCAATCCAGACGCCGTTCGGATCGCTCACGAAGGCGATCGGATGGTCCGATCCCTTGAGGGTGAAGGGCTCCTTCAGGACCCGAACTCCGTGCCCTCGGAGGCGCTCGACGGTGGCCCGTACGTCCTTGACCTCGAATCCGATGTGGTCGAGGAGGTCTCCCTCGGAGAGCTCCTTCTTGTCCTGCCAGAAGGTGAGCTCGATCCTCGCCCCGCTCTCCGGGTCGATCACGAAGGCGATCTCCGCCCGGTTCTCGGGGATGGTCCTGCGGCCCCCGGGCTGGAGACCCAGGATCTCGGTGTAGAACCGCAGGCTCTCGTCCATGTCCTTCACGGTGATCGAGGTGTGGGAGAAACGCATGTAGTTTACCCAAGAGACAAAGGTTTTATGCATTCCCCTGGATATACCAATCCAAGCTGAGGAGGAGGCTGGGCCCATGTGCAACACCTGTGGCTGTAAGAACAAGAAGAAGTAGACCGGGGTGAGGAACGCTCCTCATCTTGCGCGACGAACCAGTTCCAGAGCTTTGTGGGCGGGGGATTCCCCGCCCCCGCCTCGCCCTTTGATCCTCCCTCTTTCTTTTTAGCGTGCGTTACCCTGGGTGCAGGGGGTCCTCGAAGAAATCCATGCCCGGCAAACAGGAGGCGGTGGAGATCCGCCGGAAGCGGGCCCGTGGGTCCCACTTCCGTATCGAACCGGAGGCCACGGAGGTCCCGACCTGGGCCGTGGAGAGCGAGAGCGGGGGAAAGTACCGGGTGATGCTCCCCTCCTTCCCTTCCCGGGAGGGGGCGCAGTGCAGCTGTCCCGACTTCCTTACCCGGGGGCTGGGGACCTGCAAGCACCTTGAGGCGGTCCTCGCCTACGCGGCGCTCAACCCTCCTCCTCGTCCCCCTCCACCCCGGGCGGAGAGGTTCCCGTGGGAGGATCTGGAACGTTCCGGGGACCGCCTCGCCGAAGAGGTGGACCAGAAGGGCCTGAGGTCGGAGGCCTTGGCCCGCCGGTTGCGAAAGCAAGGCCGGGTGCTCGGGGGGCCGTCACCGCCCCAAGCCTCCCAGTAAGACGCTAAAAGGCGGCGGGCTCTCTCCGGCCCTGGGGACGAGCATGACCCGAATCTATACACGGGGAGGGGACAAGGGAGAGACCGGTCTCCGCGGCGGACACCGGGTTCCAAAGAGCGACCCCCGCATCGTCGCGACCGGCGACATCGACGAGCTCAACGCGTGCCTCGGGGTGGTCCGGGCCGAGGTGAGCGGACCGCTGGAACCCCTCCGGGAGATCCTGGAGCGCATCCAGCACGAGCTCTTCATCCTGGGCTCCGAGCTCGCCACCACCATGGAGCCGGGACAGGCGCCCCCGCCGCACCGCATCGGACAGGACCACATCCAGCGGCTGGAATCCGACATCGACCATTTCTACGAACCCTTCAAGGATCTCAACACCTTCGTGCTCCCCGGGGGCGGAAGGGTCGGCGCGTGCCTCCATCTGGCCCGCACGGTCGCCCGCAGGGCCGAACGGTCGATCTCTCAGCTCACCGAGCGCCACCAGGTGCGCAAGGAGATCCAGAGCTACGTGAACCGGCTCTCGGACACCCTCTTTGCCCTCGCGCTGGCGGCCAACCATCTGGAGGGGATGGCCGAGATCCACCCCGATTACACCCGGTGAGCGCATGGAAGTAGGACTCGTCGGGAAACCTAACGCCGGGAAATCCACCCTGTTCAACGCCCTCACCCTCCTCGACGTGGCGGTCGCGCCCTATCCCTTCACCACGATCGAACCCAATCGGGGCCAGTCCTTCGTGCGGCGCCCCTGCCCCCACGGAGAGAAGGGGGTCCCCTGCACCCCGGGGAACGCCGGGTGCGTCGAGGGGGTGCGCATGATCCCGGTCACGCTGGTCGACGTCGCGGGGCTCGTCCCCGGGGCCCACGAGGGCAAGGGGCTCGGGAACAAGTTCCTGGACGACCTCCGGGCCGTGAACGGCTTCCTCCAGGTCGTCGACCTCTCCGGGTCCACCACCCTCGAGGGGCAACTGACCACTCCCCACTCTGCGGACCCGATGGAGGAGGTCCGGTTCCTGGAGGAGGAGATCACCCTCTGGGTGGCCGACATCCTCGGCCGCCAGTGGGAGCGGTCCATGCGAGGCGTGGAGCTCCAAGGGGAGAAGGTCGAAGAAGTGCTCTCCTCCCGGCTCACGGGGCTCGGCATGACCTCGCGTGAGGTGCTCGCGTCCCTTCGGCTCGTCGGGGTGGACGCCCTCCGTCCCTCCCTCTGGACCCCCGCCCAAAAGGTCGCGATCAGCGCGGCGCTCCTCAAGCTCGCCAAACCCCGTCTCATCGTCGGCAACAAGGCGGACCGTTCCCGGGCGGAGGACCTGGAGAAGCTTCGAGGGAACCTTCCCGGGGTGCTCGTCCAGCCGACGAGCGCGGAGATGGAGCTCACCCTGCGGAAGGCCGCCAAGGCGGGGCTCGTGGACTATCT
>JAKAYL010000043.1 GCA_021809545.1 Thermoplasmata archaeon | reverse complement strand
GTCGCCGTGTGGAAGGCTTTCACGTTGTACTTGTGGATCGACTCTTCGCTCTCGGTCTCCACGATGACCTCCGATGTGTCGGGAAGTTCCGTGAACGTCGCGGCGGCGAGGTTCAGCGCATCGCGTACGACGTCCTCCACGAACTTCGGATTCCGGTGTGCGTTCAGCACTACGGCTCCTTCGTCCCCTCGCTTGAGGATGGCGTAGGTCTGTGAGCTTTGGGCCTTGGAGATTACCTCTAGGATCCTCTCTGCTTCAACCTCTTGCTTCTCAGGTACCACGAGCGAGAGGCGCGTCCGATTCCTTTGGTTGTGGGTGATGATCGGCATGGACGCCATCGACGGGTCTTTGAGCAGCGCGTACTCCTCCTCAAGCTTGGAACGGCACGTCTCCATCGCGCAGGGGCACGCCGTCATTCCGACCGACTCGGCCCCTACGACCTTCCTCACCGAGACTCCCTCCGGGGTCCGGGTGGCCGTAACTTCCGAGACCAAGAGGAAATTCTCGATGGAGATCTTGTCGTCCGAGAGGCCCATCGGCATGAAGAACTCCGCCTCGGAGCGCACCTGGGCTTCGTTCGCGTAGGTGTGCCGTCGGAGGAGCTCTTGGGCGATCGCAACGCACACGGCTTCGAGGCTGGGGGTGGGTCGGATTGCCGTTTGGTCGACGATCTCCGCCAGAACCTGGGCATTGCGGGAAAGGTCTGAGCCCTTGCGCGTTTCCGGGAGGTCGACAAAGATGGAGAAGGAGGCTGCCAGAACATGGACGCCGTCGGGCCGGTGGATGTTGAGGGGCTTCCGGACTCCGGAAATACCGACGCGGCCGAGCGCAAGCATCGTTCCGGTCGGCGCCATGGCGTGCACGTCCTTCATTACACTCTCCATAGTGAGCACAGCTTTTAAGCTAAACCCACTTTTGCTCGGACAATGCCCAATCGGAGCAAGAACACGAAGGGATCTGGGAAGTCGCGACCCATCCGCGTGATCATCGCCAAACCTGGTCTCGACGGCCACGATCGGGGGGCCAAAGTGGTCGCCCGGGCTCTGCGGGATGCGGGAATGGAGGTCATCTATCTCGGACTTCGGCAGACCCCCGAGTCGATCGTGGATGCGGCCATCGAGGAGGATGCGGATGTCATTGGCCTGTCGCTTCTCTCCGGGGCACACATGACACTCGTTCCCCGAGTCGTCAAGATCCTGAAGGACCGCAAGGTCCGCGGGATCAGCGTGTTCGCCGGCGGGATCATCCCGGACGAGGATGCCCGGCGACTCCGGAGCATGGGCATCAAGGCCATCTTCGGCCCCGGCGCCACTCTTGAGTCGATCATCCACCAAGTGAGGCAGACCGCGGGTCGGCATGCCGCCTGATCCCCTGGTCCGGCGGCTCCTCAAGGGAGACCGGGTGGCCCTGGCGAAACTCATCACGGAAGTGGAATCGGGCTCCCCTCAAGGGACCGAGGCCCTCCGTTCCATCTACCCCCACACCGGGAAGGCAACGGTTGTGGGATTCACAGGTCCTCTCGGAGTCGGCAAGAGTTCGCTCATCAGCAGGATGGTCGGCCACTTGCGCAAGAAGGGGCTCAAGGTCGGCGTGATCGCGGTGGACCCATCAAGCCCGTTCACCGGAGGCGCCGTGCTCGGGGATCGGATCCGACTGAACCTCCCCCCCGGAGACAAGGGCCTTTTCGTGCGCTCGATGGCGACACGAGGGCAATCCGGCGGCCTTTCGCAGGGCACTCGTGACACCGTTCGCCTGATGGAAGCGTTCGGTATGGACGTGGTGATCGTGGAGACCGTGGGCAGCGGCCAGTCCGACGTGAACGTGCGGGATGTGGCGACGACCCGGGTGGTCGTCCTGGTCCCTCACCTCGGGGACGACATCCAATCCCTCAAGGCGGGCCTCTTCGAGATCGCCGATATCTTTGCGGTCAACAAGTCCGACCTCCCGGGAGCTCCGGAGGCCGTGCGCCATCTCCGCGAGATGGCCGGCATCTTGATGGCACGGACCTCCTGGCGGGCGGACGTGGTCGAGTGCTCCGCCCTGAATGCCACTGGAATCGAGGACCTCTGGAAGAGCATCGAACGCCATGAGGAGTTCGCCCGAAAGGATTCGTCGGCCCGGGAGGAACTGGCCGAGCGGACGGCGAAGGAACTTCGGGAATTGGTCCAGCACAAGATGGACGAAAGGGTGCGCCTGCTGCTCTCAGAGGACGAGGGCATGCAAAAGCTCATCCAAGAAGTCTCCGAGGGAAGGATCGATCCGTACTCCGGTTCTGAGCTTCTCCTGGGTCGCATCACCGGGCTTCCCTCGAAGTCCCCGCCGAAGCGAAAGACGACCCCTCGCTCCGCGCGATAGAAACGTTTTAATACCGAAAGTATTTCGGCGAGGTGCTGACGGCCATAGCGGCAGGGCAACACCCGGTCTCATCCCGAACCCGGAAGTTAAGCCTGCTGGCGTTCCACGTGGTACTGAAGTGCGCGAGCCTACGGGAAGCGTGGAAAGCTGTCAGCACCTCCCTCTCCTTCTTTCTCCCCGAAGATTTTGTCTCACTCCTCTGACTCTCCGGGGTTAGAACTGGAAATTTTACTCCCCGGAAGACCTGGGGAATGGCGAGTCTTCTGGTTCGGGAATGGGCCCAAGCTGACGCGCAGAGACAGGAATCCCCACTGAGCGGTCTTCCGTTCGCAGGCCGCGTTTCGGAAAGTGGTTCGCATCTCACCCTCACCCGTTCTCGGTCCGTGGGCGAGTTGCGGACGCAAACACTTATCTATTGGGGATATATCCACCGGGGCGGTGGATGGATGAGGAAGTTCCTCACTGAACTCAGGGGCAAGACCGTTATGACGAATGACGGGCAGATCATCGGTATGATTGACAATTTTGTAGTGGAGACCTCCAACGGTAACATCCAGCATGTCTTGGTGACCCCGGCGGAGGACATCGAAGTTCGCCTTTTCCAGACCGATACGTCCGGCCGTTTGATACTCCCGTTTAAGAGCATGCGCGCCGTAAAGGATGTGGTGGTCATGGAACTTGCCAACCGGTAAAGCCCCGCCCAGCACAGACCTCGCATCCATCGTAATCACTGTAAAGAACGAAGAGGCCCACCTAGCGCAGCTTCTGGACAGTCTTCTGGTCCAGGAGCCGCCCTTCGAGATCCTCCTGGTCGATGCCTTTTCCACCGACAAGACTTGGAAGATCGCCCAGGAATACGCGGCTCAGCACTCGGAGGTGCTCCGGATCTTCCAAGCTTCTGGCCAACGCGGGGCCGGAAGGAACATCGGGGTCTCCAAAGCTCGAGGAACCCGGGTCTACTTCATCGACGGGGATTGTGTGGCCGACAGCCAATGGCTCGCTTCCCTGAAACACGGGTTCAAGGACGGGAACGTGGTGGCCGGCAAGACCCTCACCATCGGAAAGCCGGGCTATGTCTCGTTGGAGCGGGTCGAGCTCTATCACCGGGGGATGGATGTCACCTACCCCTCCTGTAATCTTGCCTACGAACGCGAGCTCTTCGAAAAGCTCGGCGGGTTTGACACTCGTTTCATCACCGCCGAGGACATCGACCTCAATCTGCGGGCGGTGCGCTCCGGCGCCACGATCTCGTACCACGCCGAGGCGATCGTCTACCACAACACGCGAGCGAATCTGCTCCGCTTTTTGTTTCAGGCGTTCTGGAACGGATACGGTCGAAAGCAGCTGACCGAAAAGCACGGGAACATGTGGTCCCACTACCGCTACCGGCAGATGTTCACGACCCAGCGCACTCCCCTGGCCTACCTTCGACTCGCCGCGGCACTGTCGGGGTACTTCACCCGGTTGCTCACGACGTCCGGTACAATGGGGAGGATCACGCCCGAAAACGCCGCCGCAACTGTTACTACAAAAGCTACGAAAGGTTAAATGCTCGAATTGGCCAAACCCAGGGAGGAGCCAAAATGAACAAGAAGCACCTGCACATCGTGTCCAAGGGAGACATCTGCCTATCCTGTGGAGCTTGCGTCGGGATTTGCCCGCTCGATACCATCTACCTCAACGAGTGGAGGATCGAGTTCGACGAAGTCAAGTGTACTCGCTGCAGCATCTGCGTGAACGCGTGCCCCGTCGGAGCCATCTCGATCGGCCCCGAGACCTGCACTCATTCAAATATGACCGGTACATCCTTCCCGGGAAGGTAAGCGATGGCTTCGGACCTCGAATGCGACGTCCTCGTCGTGGGTGCTGGCCCTTCGGGCAGCGTCACGGCGAAGTTCGCCGCGCAGAATGGCGCGAACGTGCTCATGATCGAGAAGCGGCAGGAGATCGGCTCCCCCGTCCGATGCGGCGAAGGGATCTCCAAGGCGTGGCTCCCCGAGGTGGGGATCACTCCCTCCCCGCGGTGGATCAACGTAGAAGTGGAGGGGGCGCGTATCTTCTCTCCCTCTGAGAAGGTCTTCGAGGTCAACGAGCGGGACGCCGGAAACGAGGTCGGCTACGTGATCGAGCGGGATGCCTTCGACAAGGCCCTCGCCATCGACGCGGGCAATGCCGGCGCCGAGATCATGCTCAAGACCCACGCCGTCAATGTCCTCAAGGAGAACGGGAGGATCGCCGGGGTCAAGGCCAAACAGTACGGCCAGGAGTTCAACATCCACGCCAAGATCACCATCGGAGCGGACGGATTCGAGAGCCAGGTCGGCCGATGGGCCGGGTTGCCCACCAACCTGCAGGTCAAGGACATGGATTCCTGCCTCCAGTACCGGATGACCAACATCGACTCCGACGAGCGATACTGCGATTTCTACCTCGGAGAGTGCGCACCCGGGGGCTACGTCTGGATCTTCCCCAAGGGAGATCACCTGGCGAATGTCGGCATCGGGGTCCAGGTCTCGAAGATCAAGTCCCAGGCCGAGGTCAAGGCCCTCCTGGACAAGTGGATCGACCGGCACCCTGGATACGCCAAAGGGAAGAAGATCGACATGGTTGCCGGAGCTGTATCCATCTCCCCTCCCATCAAACAGGCCGTCACCGACGGCATGATGCTCGTAGGAGATGCCGCTCGGATGATCGACCCTATCACCGGAGGCGGGATCGCCAACGGCTGCATCGCCGGGAAGGTGGCCGGAGAGGTCGCCGCGAAGGCGGTGAAGGAAGGCAACTACTCCAAGGACCGCCTCATGGAGTACGAGCGCGGCTGGCGGGCCAAGATCGAGGAGAAGCAGTACCGGAACTGGCTCGCGAAGGAGAAGCTGGTGACGCTACCCGACGAGGTCTTTGACAAGGTCATCGACAGCTTGCAGGGCCAGTCGGTCGAGAAGCTCAACGTCCTGAACATTCTGAAGCTCGTGAAGGAGAAACACCCCGAGCTCACCAAGGAGTTCGCGGACTTCCTCTAGGGCCGGTTCCCGCAGAGACGGGTCTGGATACCTCCGCGGGCCACGGTAAGCTCAAGGAGTCGATTTCCTTCGAGGGAACGTGGAGATATCCGGGCTTCATCCTCCCTCCCTCGACCACGTCTACCCGGTCCGGGAGGATTCCCTTCTGTTGGCGACGAGCGCCCACGTGCGACCCGGGGAACGCGTGGCCGAGGTGGGCTGTGGTTCTGGGCTGGCGTCCCTGGCGGCGGCCCGGAGCGGCGCTCAGGTCGTGGCCACGGATCTCAATCCCTACGCGCTCGCCGGCCTTAGGGAGGAGAGCCTGCGGCTGGGGCTTTCCGTCCTCTGCGTCCGCACCGACCTTCTTTCCGGCCTCAGGAGTTTCCATGCGATCCTCTTCAATCCCCCCTACCTCCCCACCCCTCCGGGGGAAAGGGACGCGGATCCGTGGGATGCACTCGCCCTCGATGGGGGACCGGACGGGCAGCAGACACTTTGGAGGTTCCTTGCGAGCGCGCCCTCGCATCTTCTCCCGGGAGGAAGGGTCTATCTGCTCTGGGCCCGGATCCGAGGCCAAGTACCCGCGGAATCTCTTCCCTCCACTCTAGGACGGGAGGGCTGGAACGCAAGGAACGTCGGTTCCCGGAGCCTTCCTGCGGAAGAGCTCGAAGTGCTCGAACTCGTTCGGGACTGACCGACGGAGCTATCCGTCGGACAGATTGAAGTCGACCTTGAGGTTCCGGAGCTGGATGTTCGAGAGGGTTCCGTCGTCGGTGCTCAGGGCCAGTACCCCCTTCTTGGAGAGCACGGCGGAATTGAGCCAGTGGACCAGCCGGAGGGACTGGTCAAACCCCTTCTCTGTGACAAAGTATTCGAGGGCCTCGACGTAGCAGCCGACCTGCGGTCCCTCCTTCTCGAGAAAACGATTCATGAGACCTGTGATGCTGGACAGTTCCGAGCCTACCTGCCGGACCCCTGACAATCCCTCCTTTTCTGAGGCCTCTTCCCCCTGGGTCCCTACCACGAGGGTCAACTGATGTTCGTTCGGTCCGCTATCAGCGAACTCCTGGGGGAGTCGGGTCAAGATGACGGTCGGAAGCGCCTTGGCCCTCAGCTTGTCCAGGAACTGCCGACCCCGGGAATGATCCTCCTCCAGGAAGAGGTAGCTGTACCCGGGGAGGGGATCCGGAATGGAGCGCTCCGTTTCGACGGCTTCTGAGTGGAACCGGGAGGGCAGGATGCTCGACTTCGGAACGCTGGTCGGCATGGTGAAGACGGGTGGGCGGTGCTCTCGAGAGGCATCGGAGAGATGGGAGAGCTTCGTCTCCGCAAGGAACCTGAGTTCGGACGCCGTGTGTCCCTTGGAGATGAAGGAGAGGACCTCCATCAGGGTGCTGCGGGCGCCCTCCTCGAACCCGGACTCGTAGTCGCGCTCCTCGGACTTAGGCAGGGGGTTCTTCTGGCCCATGCCCGGGGGAGAGAGCGCCTAGGGTTAAGGCTCTTCTAGGGGGCTTTGGGAGCCTGGGACGCAGGCGCGAACTTGTATCCGTAGTGGATGACGCCCCCTTCTCCTTCTTCTCGCAGCTTGCGGAACGAGGCCTTGACCTCAAGTCCTTCCTTCACCTGGCTGGGTTCGACGTCCACGATCTGGCCCGTGAGCATGGGCCCTTCCGACATCTGCACCATGGCGAGGACGTACGGGACCTGCATCTCGAAGCCGTCGGCGGCTTCGTGGACGATGGTATAGGAGTAGACCTTGCCGTGGCCGGAGAGCTGGCAGGGTTCCATCTTGGCGATGGACTTCCGGTGGACCGCGCAACGCGGGCAGACAGGCCGCGGAGGGAAGAACACCGTCTCGCAGTCGGGACACTTGCTGGCCCCCAGGTTGTACCGCCGGAGGGTCTCCCTCCAGAACCGTGCGACGCTCATCTTAGTTCACCCTCTCGAGGATGTGGACCACGCTCGTGGCCCCGGTCCCCCCGACATTGTGCGCTAGGCCCACCGTCGCCCCGCTGACCTGGCGGGCACCGGCCTCGCCACGGAGTTGCCGCACGATCTCGACCACCTGCGCGATACCCACGGCACCGAAGGGTTGTCCCTGGGCCTTGAGTCCGCCCGAAGTGTTGATGGCCAAGCGAGTTCCGATGCCAACTTCTCCGTTGGCGAGGGCCTTGCCGGCCTCCCCCTTTTGGTAGAAGCCGAGATCCTCAAGTGCCATCAGCCCCGCGATGGAATAGGAGTCGTGGATCTCCGCAAGGGGGATCTGCGACGGCTGGAGCTTGGCCCGCTGGAAAGCCCGCTTCGCTGCCAGTACGGTCGAGTCGAGAGTGGTGATATCCCTCCGGTGCATGAGAGCCATGGTGTCGGTCGCGATCTGACTGGCCGCGATCCGAATGGGGGTGTCCGTGAACTTTCGAGCCCGGTCGAGGGGCCCGAGGACCACGGCCGCCGCTCCGTCAGAGGAGGGGGCGCAGTCGAGCATCCCGAGCGGTTCGGCCACGGCATTGGCTCCGAGAACCTGTTCCAGGGTGATCTTGTTGCGGTAGTGCGCGAGGGGGTTCTTCGAGCCGTTCTCGTGGTCGAGCACGCTGAGCCGGGCAAAGTGCTCCCGCTTCGTACCGTGATCGATCATGTGCCGACGGGCCGCCAGCGCCCAGAGGGCGGGCATGGACGCACCGAAGACGCGTTCCCACTCTTGGTCCATGGTGGAAGAGGAGATGGCCGAACCCCGGTCCTCGGGAACATCCGTCATCTTCTCGGCTCCGCCTACGACCACGAAGTCGTACTCCCCGCTGGCGACGGCGAGGTAGGCCTGGGCCAGTGCAACGGCCCCCGAGGCTTCCCCGGCCTCGACCCGGACGGAAGGGAAATGGTGGCCCGAGAGCCCGGAATAGTCGAGAACGAGCGGAGCCACGTGCTCCTGGTCGATGAACGCCCCGCTGGCCATGTTCCCAATGTAGAGCGCAGAGAGGTCCCTTGAGCTCAGCTTCGAGGACTCCAGGGCTTGGAATCCCGCCTCGATCCCGATCTCACGGAAGGACCGGTCCCACAGTTCGCCGAATTGAGTCTGTCCCACTCCTAGTATTGCTACTTCCCGCATGGTTTCACCTCAGCTCCCGCTCAGCCGGATCTTTCCCCGGAACTTCGCGTAGACTGCATAGGTGAGGGGTGTGCCGCTCTCGAGGGATTCCTGGACGGGAGTCCCTGTGGAGCGATCGTAGGTGGCAATCTCGTCCGTCACCGTGATATCGAAGGCATCCGAACCTGCCCCGCTGCCGTACCCGACCACGAGCACATGGTCCCCGGGCTTGGCGTGATCGAGCACATTGGCGAGCCCGATGAGGGCCGCCCCGGAATAGGTGTTCCCGATGTACGGGGTGACGAGCCCGTAGCGCATCTGGTCGTCGGTGAACCCGAGCATCTTCCCTGCCCGCTGGGGGAACTTCCCGTTGGGCTGGTGGAAGACGACGTACTGATAGTCCGAAGGCTTGGTCCCTTGTTCGCTCATGATCCGTTTGGCGCACTCGGTCACATGGCGGAAGAAGGCGGGCTCTCCGGTGAAACGGCCCCCATGGCTCGGGTATCTTTGACCCTCGCGTCGCCAGAAGTCCGGGGTATCGGTGGTGTAGCTCGAGGTCGCGTCGATGCGGGCGATGACCGGGCCCTTTCCGATGATGAAGGCTCCGCCGCCGGCGCTCGCGGAATACTCCAACGCATCTCCCGGCGCACCCTGGGACGTGTCGGATCCGATGGCGACCCCGTATTTGATCATCCCGCTCGAGACCATGCCCATGCAGACCTGGATGGCGGCCGTCCCGGCCTTGCACGCGAACTCAAAGTCCGCCGCGGTGAGTGAAGGGGTTGCCCCGATCGCCTGAGCCACCACCGTGGCGGTGGGCTTCACGGCGTACGGGTGGCTCTCGCTTCCGACGTAGAGGGCCCCGATGTCCCGGGGGTCGATCTTGCCCCGAGCGATGGCCACACGGAGCGCTTCCGTCGAGATCGTGATGGTGTCTTCGTCCGGAGAGGGCACGGACTTCGAGTGGATGTTCAGGTTCTTTCCCATCGCCTTCCCATCGACTCCCCACACCTTCCCGATCTCGTCCGGGGTGATGCGGTATCTCGGTACGTACGTCCCGTAGCTCACGATTCCTACTCCTGCTGCCTTCATCAGAGTTCCTCCAAGCACTGCATGATTTCCGTGGGATTCTTGAGGGTGGTAAGGAGCGGGATGTTCTCGACCTCCGAGAGGCGGACCGCCAGCGGGTCGACTTTTCGGGTGCCGGAGAAGATAACGGCCGCCGGTTTCAAGGGATGGGCCCGTATGGCGACCATCGGGGACCGGCCGAACTTGACCCCTGCGAAGATGAGCACCCGCTGGGTCGTCCACCCGTAGACCTGCACGAACTCGTGGGATCCCAAGGAAAGGATGGCCTTGGGCGCGTCCAGGATCGTGTAGCCATGAATGTCCCGCTGGATGTTGACCGAGCCCACCGGCTCGGCGCTGATGGTCTCCATGATCTGCCGTAGGGGGACCGAGACGGAGAATTCGCGCATGCCCAAGATGCCGTCCGCTCTCGGGGAGGTGCCAAAACGGCGGATGAACTGGCTGTCGCGTTCCTTGTCGATATCGACCAGGGCCTCGATGTACCGCCGGATGAAATGGGCTCCGGGGCTCGCCCTGCGATCGGCCTCGTAGTCGGCCACCACCGAGGGTACCGTCTTCAGGCGGCGGGAGAGCGCGACCTGGCTGATCTCGAAGTCGGTCCGCCACTTTCTCAGGGTCCTGCCCGGCTGCGCCGAGAAGACGACCTGGCCTGCGATCTTCTCCATGAGCTCGGAGAGTGTCCGCGGCGGCTCCTTCCCTTCCATCCGGGGATTACCGTGACGACCTGTGATTATAAGGGTTGCGATGGGCTGACGAAGGTATATTCGACAAAAAGCGAGGCCCACGCAAAAATTCTCCCGAGCCCATCGACCCACATGTCGCCGGTCCCAAGGGGTGTCGCGAAGGAAGTCAGGTCCGGCAACAGAGAAGGACTAAATAACCCTCTCCACTAATGGGGTGCATGCAGAATGAGCCGCGCTCGGAACTGCTGAATTTCCTGCACGTGGCCCGGATCCTCTCTCTCGTCTGGATGCTCCTGGGGGGCCTTGTGGCGCTCATAGCTCTCCTCGAGCTCGTCGTGAGCCTTGTCTACCTCACTCCCAGCCCCGGGAGTCTGCTGCTCTTTGTCTATGCCGCCCTCTGGGGGATGACGGACCTGTTCATCGTCAACCGGGAGCCGCACTGGAGGGCGAGGGCCGAGAAGGGGGACTTTGTCGGTCTCCACGAAGACCTGCTTCTCTGGGTGGTCCTCGGTTTGATATTTGGGGTGGTCCCGGGAGTTATCCTCCTCGTCATCTACCTCCGCCTGGACCCGAAAGCGGGAGGGGACTGGGCGACCGGGACACCGTCGAATCCTCCCACTACGGCAACCTCTCCCCCTCCCTATGCTCCCCCCTCGGCGCCTCCCCCCCTGCCGGAAAGCTCGTCCCCACCTCCTCCGTCGGGGTGAGCAAAGGGGTGTCCCTTCCGCCCGCGCTCACCAGAAACTAAGACTTCAGTCAGATTTATATACCCTAATCCTATTTCACGGTTGGTATGCGCCAAGCCCGAAAGTTTGATCTTTCAAGTTACGGTCCCTGTACCGGCACGTTGAAGTCTCACGTTTACCGCGAGTCGTTCGATCTGCTCCGTTACCGAAGACCGCACTAGAAACGATCCGAGCTTTCGCGAGTCCTGGCCCAAGCCAGAACAACAACAAGAGAGGTACGGAAAATGAATTTGGATCCGAACGCAGCGAAATACATGATACGAGCGAAAATCTACGCCGACGGAGTGGTGGACAAACCCGATGTCGTCGGCGCCGTCTTTGGTCAGACCGAGGGTCTGTTGGGCGAGGAGATGGATCTCCGCGAGCTCCAGAAGAGTGGCCGCATCGGCCGCATCGAGGTCAACATCGATTCCAAGAAGGGGAAGAGCGAGGGGGAGATACAGATCCCGAGCTCCCTCGACCAGATCGAGACGGCCATCCTGGCGAGCAGCCTGGAGACCGTTGACCGGGTGGGGCCCTGCCATGCCAAGATCGACGTGGTGTCCGTAGAGGACATCCGTGTCGAAAAGCGCACCAAGATTGTCGACCGGGCCAAGAGGCTCCTCCAGCTGATGCAGGAGGGTGGCAAGGAGACCGGGATGGACCTCGCAGAGGAACTGCGGAAGACCATCCAGGTCGAGGAAGTCACCACGTTCGGCAAGGAACGCCTGCCTGCCGGTCCGAACATCGAGCACGCAGACAACCTCATCGTGGTCGAGGGACGGAACGATGTTGTCAACCTCCTGAAGGCCGGCATCAAGAATGTCATCGCGGTCGAGGGAGCCAGCGTTCCCCAGACCGTCAAGGACCTCTCGCGCGGCAAGACGATCACCGTCTTCACGGACGGCGACCGCGGCGGCGAGCTGATCCTCCGGGAGATGCTGCAGACCATGGACGTCGATTTTGTCGCTCGGGCCCCTCGCGGAACCGAGGTCGAGGAGTTGACGGCCAAACAGATCACGAAGTGCCTCCGGAACAAGCTGGCCATCCAGCAGTACCTGGAGATCAGCGGGTTCGAGGCGACCGGCGCCACGCGCCCTCCCTCGGAGGATTCCGAGCGGGCGCCCCCCCAGGTCGCCCAGTCCCGGCCACCTCAGGAGGCTCCCCGGGTCGCCCGGGTCGCTTCTCCTCCGCCACCCCCTCCGCCCCCGCCCGAGCCCCCCCAGCTTCCTCCCCGCCTGGCGAAGCTCTTCGGGATGCTGAAGGACCTGGACAACCCGTCCCGGGCCCGCATCCTGGGTGAAGGCGACGCGGTCGAGGCCGAAGTGGCCGCCAAGGACGTTGTCGAGGGCCTGTTGGCCTTCCCGAAGCCTGCGAGCGCCCTGGTCATCGACGGGGTCGTCAGCCAGCGACTGCTGGATGTGGCCCACGAGAAGGGGATCAAGGACGTCGTCGCGGTGCGGTTGGGTGCCATCGGCAAGGTCCCGGAAGGGATCCACGTGTACACCCGGTCCGACATCGAAGTCGCACCCTGATGTCTTCCAAGGACACCGCGGGGGGAACCTTCCCCCCGACCCAGGTCCCCAGCACGCTGGACGAGGTCAAGGACACCACTTCCCTCCCGATCCCCCAGGATCCCCTCAACCGGATCATCGGGCAGGACCGAGCGGTGGAGCTGGCCCGCGTGGCCGCCTTCCAACGGCGGCACCTCCTTCTGGTCGGACCCCCGGGGATCGGCAAGTCCATGACCGCCCAGGCCCTC
>JAKAYL010000007.1 GCA_021809545.1 Thermoplasmata archaeon | reverse complement strand
GAACGGACACTGGCAGTCTCGCACAAGTGGGAGTCACCCTGGTTCCCGGACGAGGGATCACGGCATGGTGGGAGACGCTCCCCTCGGTGGCGAACAGCGTCTCCCTTTCCGTGAATCCCGGGGACCTACTCTGCGGAGAGGTCGAGATTGTCGGAGAGAACTACTTCGGCCAGCAGCTCATCTACTTCGCCCTCGAGGACCAGACCACGGGGCAGAGCTGGAATAACGGTGGAATGTTGGATGTCTGTGGTGGCACCCTCTTCTGGCCCGGTTGCGCCGTGGTCCAGGCGGACAGTGCCGAATGGATCCTGGAGTCGCCCCAGATCAACGGCCACGAGACCACCCTTCCTGCCTTCAACGAGGTCTCCTTCCAGGACCTGAGCGTGGAGACCGGGCCCGGGACATGGACCAACGCCTCCGGACTGCCCCCAGGAGGAAAACTGAACCTTCTGGAGCTACAGAGCACGCAGACCCCCACCTCACCGGCGTACATGACCCAGGTGAGTTCCCTCACTACCCTGCCGGGAGGGCTTCCGGGTTTCACCGTCTCCTATCTCACCCAACTCACCGGGGTCCGGACTCAGACCCAAGGCAATCGGACCGACCTGATTGCCCTCCTGACCTCCTCCGACACCGTGGTCCCGCCGAACCTACCTCCTTCCTTCTCCCTTACCCTCACTGCGACCTTGGGTCGTTGCGGGACGAAGTGTTCGGACCGCACGGTCCAGAGTTCGGGCATCACTATCCAGAGCGGCCCCCAGTCTGTCGGAACATTGCCCGCGGCTCCCGGGGAAGACCAAGGCATCTCTGCGACGGCCTGTCTCTGGTGGGTTGCCCCAGGGGCCTCTGTGGGGGATTCCGGCTCCAGTTTGCTCTTAGGATGTGTGGGACAGGGCTTGATCAGCGCCACGCATCAGGCGATCGCTCCCACCACGTATGCTCCCCTCATTCCGTCAACACTCGGTGAAATGCTCGTGGGGGGGCTCTTCCTCGCGGAATCGCTGCTCCTGGGGGGTCTCTTGTTCCGTGCCAGACGGTGGGTCCAGCGGCGCCCTTCCCTCCCTACTAACCGCCGAGGGGGAACTTCGAAAGCGACTAAGTGAATACCGAGGGGGGCTGAGGGCCACTCCGGGTCAGGTTCGCGACGCCTCCTGGGGTCGTGGGAGTTGTCGCGCGGACCGTGTCCATGTGGCTCGTCCGCTTCTTGAGATCGATCGCCGTTGCAATATCGTGCCGCAGGTCGAAGGTACCCTTCACGCACCGTATCCCATCTTCCACGCGGACCAGGGCTTCCCGGAGGGCGCTCGCCTCGGCCACGAGGGCTATGGCCCGGGAAGTCCCCAGGACCACGCTCCCCGGGTGAGGACCAGGGGTCACGGAGCCGTAGTAGAGGGAGATCGCATTCCGGGCGAGGGCTGCCTCGTCGATCTCGAGAATCCCACCGGAGGTGGGATGGGAGCCGTAGCCCGGAGGGACCAGGTACTTCACCACGCTCGCCCGCAGACGGAAGTCAAGGAAGGTGCGGTTCAGGTTGCCCTCGGCCAGGCTGAGGAGGAGGGGGGCGAAGTCGGTCCCGTTGTAGAGGGTGAGCACGTTGAGCGCCTCCGGATCGCCGAAGCGTGCGTTGAACTCGAGGATGAGCGGACCCCGCCGGGTCATCATGAACCCGGCGTAGAGGATCCCGCGGTAGTCGATGCCCTCCTTCTGGAGGGCGGTGACGGTTCGCTCCAAGAGCGCCACCGAAGTGTCCCGGTCGGCGGAGCTCACGTACGGCAGGAGGTGATCCCGGGTCGAGAAGGACCCCATCCCCCCGGTGTTCCCGCCCAGGTCCCCGTCCAGGGCCCGCTTGTAGTCCTTGACGAGCGGCATCGGGTAGACATGCTTCCCGTCGACGAAGGCCATGAGGCTGAACTCCTCCCCGTCGAGCTTCTCCTCGACAACGAGAGGGGCGCCCTTCCCCTCCGCGAGCATCTGGGAGGCGAGCTGTCGACCCTCCGTGGGAGTCTGGAAGTCCACTCCGCCGACCAGCACTCCCTTCCCGGCGGTCAGCCACGAGGGTTTGAGCACGAAGCCGGTCTCGGCGAAGCTCGAGAGGGCCCCCTCGATCTCCCCGGGCGACTTCACGATCTGGAATTGCGGGGTCTCCCGGATCCCATGGCGGTCCAGGAACTCCCGGGCGAACGCCTTCGAACTCTCCATCCGGGCCCCGTCCTTGCCGGGTCCCACGGTCGGGATGCCAGCGGCTCGTAGGTTATCCGCCACCCCCGCGGCCACGGAGGCGTCCGGCCCCAGCACGGCGAGGGAGACACGGCAGGCCTTGGCCCACTGGGTGATGGCCTCCCCGTCTTCCACCGGAAGAGTACGGTACTCCCGGGCCAGACGGTGCAGGCCGGGATTGACGGTAGGGGCGGCGACAAAGACCTCGGCCTCGCTGCGCCGGAGGGCTTCCCCGATGGCGTGCTCCCGGCCGCCGGACCCCACGAGAAGCACCTTCATTCCCGCCATCGCAGTTTCCCCTTCGGCAGACGGGGAACTACCGGGCGTCATAAGAAGCGCGGTCGGGGAGACGCGCACGGGGACGGGGTTCCCGCATCGAACCTGTTCGGTCGAGCTTATATCTAGTCGCCATTCTCTACTGAGAAGGGGGGGAAGAGGTCGTACCAGCGAACCTACCAGCGATGTACTCCTACGCGAACAAGAGGATCCGGATCCGGGAAGAGACGCCGACCCTGCGCTCGCACGACTTCGACGAGATCATCCATCCCTATTCTCCGATCGAGGCGATCCGGGAGGCAGAGCGCTGCAATCAGTGTGCCCTCCCTTACTGCATCGAAGCGTGCCCCATCTCCCAGGATTGCCGGGGATACGTGACCCTGATCTCCCAGGGGAAGTTCGACGAGGCCGCGAAGACCGTGCTCTTTGCCAATCCGATGGCCTCGAGCCTCTGCAAAGCGTGCTACCACTATTGTGAGACGGCCTGCATCCGGGGCAACCGTGGGCTTCCCGTGGCCATCCGGCACCTCAAGCGGGCGGCGCTCGAGTACGGCGATTCCGACCTCGAGTACGCCTCCGCAGCCCGGCTCGGCTTCCAAGTTGCGGTCATCGGGGGAGGACCCGCAGGGATCATGGCCGCCTGGGAGCTGGCTCTCCGCGGGTATTCGGTCACGGTCTTCGAGCAGGACTCCCAGTTCGGCGGACAGATGGGGGCGATCCCCCGCTACCGCCTCGACGGTTCGGAGCTCGAGAAGGACATGCACCGCCTCCGGGGCCTGGACATCCGCTTCCACACAGGCCGCAAGGCGGGCACCGACTTCACGCCCGAGAGCCTGCTCAAGGAAGGATACGAGGCCGTCTATGTGGCGATCGGTACCTCTGCGCACCGCGAGCTCGGGATCCCAGGGGAGGAGAAGCCCGGGGTCTATCCGGCGCTCGAGTTCCTGAAGGAAGCCAACCGCGGGGCTCCCCCCGAGGTCGGTAAACGCGTCGTCGTGGTCGGTGGCGGCGATGTCGCCATGGACGCGGCGCGCACCTCGCTCCGGCTCACGAACGGAGGGCAGGTCGTGGTGGCCTACCGCCGGACCCGGGAAGAGATGCCCGCCGAGAAGGAGGAGATCAAGGAGACCGTGGACGAGGGGATCGAGTTCCTCTACCTCGCCGCCCCCCTCGAGATCCGGGGAAAGGACCGGGTCGAAGGGGTCGTGTTCCAGAAGATGAAGCTGAGCGAACCGGACGCCTCGGGTCGCCGCTCCCCTGTCCCGATCCCGGGAGAGGAGGAGTTCGTCCCCTGCGACTCCGTCATCGCTGCCGTCGGCCAGAAGGCGGACATGATCGGGTTCTCCCGGGAACTCGGCCTCGCTGCGGGTTCGCAGGGGGCGCCCGAGGGAAAGCTCCCCGGCTTCTCGACCGGCGTCGAAGGAGTCTTCGCCTCCGGAGGAAAGTCCATCGTATTTGCCATGGCGGCTGCGACCAAGGCGGCGGAGGCCATCGATGCCTACGTGAGCCGCAAGCACGGCCTCTCCCCGCACCCCCGACCGCACCCGTTCGGGGATAGGGAATCGGTTCCCGTCCCCTCGGGATACACCGGCCCGAGCTGGCATTTCTGACGTGAGATCCCCCGCTGCCGAGGTGAGATTTCACCAGTTTTCCGGCCCTAAATTTAAATATGTGCCATGTCTTCCCAAGGCAATGTCTGCCTTCTCCAAGGCGCTTCGCTTTATTCCACCGGTACGCGCCCTCTGGATCTCGCTGGTCGTGATCCTTCTCTGGGGGATCTACTACCTGAACGGAATGGGGGCGAGCGCGCTGGCGCTCCTCCCGATCGCCGTGGTGACCGATCTCGCCTTCCAGTGGATCCGGTTCGAGAAGCTGAAGCTACCGGAGGCAGCGCTCGTGACCGGCGCCTTGCTCGCATTGCTCTTTCCCCCGAGCGCGACCCTCTTCCTCTCCGGCACTGCGACGGTCCTTGCGATCGTCCTGAAGCATGTCCTCCGGAAGTCCGGCAGCCCGATCTTCAACCCCGCCGTCATGGGCGTCCTGGTCGGAGTGCTCTTCCTCGGCCTAGCCCCGTCCTGGTGGGTCGGGCTCGGGACGGTCGGTCAGATCCTCATCCCGGTCCTCGGTCTCTTCGTGGCCTGGCGCAATCTCAGCCGCTGGGAGATGGTGGCGACCTTCTTCATCGCCTATGCGGGGATCGCCTCGCTCTACCACTTCTTCTTCGTCCAGCTCGCCTCGCCGGAGCTCTTCCTGCTGACGATCTTCGACCCGGTCATCATCTTCTTTGGGTTCTTCATGGTGAGCGAGCCCCGGAGCGCCCCCGCTGACCCGGCCTTCCAGCCGATGTTCGGAGCGGCGGTGGGACTCGGCAGCGTCGCCCTGAGCCTCGTTCTGCCGACCATCGGGGTCCTGGTCGCGCTGCTGGGCGGCAACATCCTCAACCTCGTCTTCCGGTCGATGACCCAGGCTCCCGCACCCGTGAAGAAGAAGACGCCCCTGAAGCGGGACCGCCGCCTCCTCGAGCGTTGGAGCGCTCCGCGCAGGGTGGGAGTGGGGATCATGGCCCTCGTGTTGCTCTCGCTGGTGGCCGCCGCGGCCGGCCCGTCGGCGACCCCGACGCAGCTCGTCGCCGTGTCTTCGACCAGCGGAGGATCCGGAGGCAGCACCCCGGTGCAGGTCTCCAACTGCCAGAGCGACAACCCCTCCATCCCGGCCTCCACACTGACGCAGCTGCACCACGCGCTCGGACCCTCCGTCATCCTCTCGTACAACTCGAACACAGGGGTGGTCGTCTTCTACGACCCCGTCAATCACGTCACCGTGACCGAGACGGACCTGTACGAGGACTACGGCTACGCCGAGTTCAACGGCGACGACTACGCGGTCAACGGGTGCTCCCCGTAGGCCCCGTCGGGATCCCAGCGACCTCTTCCCTCAGAGCGGACGGGCGGCGACCGCCCAGACGGCGTTGGTAGGGTTCTTGCAGAAGTGGCAGACCGGAGGCGGGAGCTTGCCCAGGTGCTCGGAGTCCTCAACGGTCCCGAGGAGCGAGAGTCCGGGGGTCTTCTCCACCTCGTGGCCGCACTCGGCCCGTCCGCACCAGCCGATCACGTTGACAACCTCCGGGTTGAGGGCGCCTCCGTCAGTGACCTGCACCATGCGGCTGCGGAGGGAGGCCTCGGCCCGGGCGGCGAGGGCGCTGTCGAACGCCGAGAGGGCCGTAAGTATCCCCTCCCCCAACCCTTCGAGCAGAAGGGGGGTCTTGGTGCCGAGGCGATTCACTGCGGTGACCCGCTTCTCTGCGATCTCGCGGCGCCCGATCTCCACCCGCAGGGGAACTCCCTTGAGTTCCCACCGGTAGAACTTGGATCCCGGACGCTCGTCGGAGGCGTCCAGGACAGCTCGGATCCCGAGTTCCTTGAGAGAGTTCATCACCACTTCGGTGGCGGAGGTAAGCTCCGGGGAATCCCCGGCGCCGGGGATGGGGATGACCACGACCTGGACGGGGGCGATCGACGAGGGGAAGACGAGCCCCTTGGCGTCCCCGTGCATCCCGACGACGGCTCCGAGCAGGCGCTCCGAGATCCCGTAGGTGGTCTGATGGGGGATCTTCTGGGTTCCGTCGCGGTCCTCGAAAGCGATGCCGTAGGCCCGGGCAAAGTTGTCCGCGTAGTAGTGGACCGTTGCGATCTGCAGGGTCTTGGAGCCCCCGAGGGGCATGTCAAAGGCGATGGAGTAGCGGGCCCCGGGAAACTTGTCCCAGTCGGGCCGGCGGATGCTCAGGTGGGGAAGACAGAGCGCCCGGGTGATGGCGACGAAGGAATCGATGTCCTCACGGACCTGCTTTTCAGCCTCGACCGCGCTCAGGTGGACAGTGTGCCCCTCGAAGAAATGTATCTCCCGGACCCGGATGAAGGGGCGGGTCGTCTTGGTCTCGTACCGGAAGACGTTGACGATCTGGTAGACGCGGAGCGGGAGGTCCCGGTGGGAGCGCACCCAGAGGGCGAACATCGGATACATCGCCGTCTCGCTGGTCGGGCGCAGGGCGAGCTTGATGTCGAGCTCGGTCTTCCCTCCGTGGGTGACCCAGTACACCTGCTCGTCGAATCCCTTGATGTGCTCCCCCTCCTTCTTGAACTCGGTCTCGGGGATGAGGGCCGGGAAGTTCACCTCATCGTAGCCGAGGGGCTCGATCTTGCTCCGGATGAGCCTGTCCATGAGGGAGCTCGCCTTCTTGCCGAAGGGGGTCCACACGTTCATCCCCTTGATAGGGTAACGCTTGTCGGTGATGCCGGAACGCTCCAGTACCTCGATGTACCACTCAAAGAACGCGCGTTCCTTGTCCGGAAGATCTCCCATTGGCAAACTCCTACTACGCAACATTCATAACTGAGAGGGGCCATAAGCTCTAGGTGCAATGCACCTAGTCGTCTGTGTGGACCGGGATGATGACCTAGGCCGGAAGGCCAAGGTCAAGGGACCGGTCCTTGGCCGTGAGGCGGTCCTCGATGCCGCCACCCGTCTCGGGGTGGCCGACCCCGAGGACTCCGACGCCAACGCCATGCTGGCGGCCGTCGGGCTCATGGACGAACTCCGGGCGGCCGGGGACGAGGCCGACGTGGTCATCCTCACCGGAGATGCCCGGGTCGGCATCCCCTCGGACCGGGAGATCGCCCGCCAGTTCGACGAGGTGCTGAAGAAGGTCGCCGTCAGCTCCCTCTACATGGTCTCGGACGGCGCGGAGGACGAGCACGTCATCCCCCTCCTCTCCTCCCGGAAACCCATCGCCTCGGTCAAGCGGATCTACATCCGCCAGACCGCCACCCTCCAGGGAACCTACTACAGCGTGATCCGCGCCCTCAAGGACCGGAAGCTCCGCTTCAAGACGATCCTCCCCCTCGCCGCCTTTCTCCTCTTCCTTGGCTTCGTGGAGTCGCTGAGCGTCTTCTACGGGCTCAACATCTGGAGCTACGGGGCCGTCTTCCTGCTCCTCTTCATCGGGGCCTACCTCGTCCTGTGGACGTTCGACATCGACGAGTGGATCCTGGAGAAGGTGGAAAGCTTCGGCAGCGACCTGCGGAGCGGCTCCATCGCCGTCTTCATCGGGGTCATCGCCCTCTCCTTCTTCGTCCTCGGCTGGATCCAGGGGGACACCTCGCTCGCGAGCACCCAGGACAACAGCGTCGGCTACCACATCTTCGCGTTCTTCGAGAGCGCCCTCATCTGGTGGGTCATGGCTGCGGCGATCTGGGAAGGCGGCAGCGCCGTGCACCAGGCGATGACCGACGGGACCTTCCCCTCGAGCTTCTGGATCGTGGTCGTCTCCATCACGGCCTTCGGAGTGGAGAGCTATGCCCTGCTCTTCCTCGCGGCGGCCACCACCGGGGTCATCCCCAGTGCGAACCTCGTCCTCAACATCATCGGGATCGCCCTCGGGATCGCCATGGGCGCCTTTGCCGGCGTTCTCCGGCAGTACCTCCAGCTGCGGTCCAAGAAGGCGGTGGAAGCCGCCGCTCCCAGCTAGGTTCCGCACACCTCGGGTCCCGGACCTTGGCACTCCCATACGCCCGGGATAGGCCGACCCACCCGCTGTTGACCCGATTGATCTGACCGGAGTCCCGACTCTGGGCCCGGTGACCGAGTCCCGGCTCCCACCGGCTGCGTGCCCCCCTCCCCGCGCGCGACTCCGCACCAGTCGTAGACGTACATACCACTATATAGAGAAAATAGAGTTTCTATATATATTCTGAAAGAAATAGTCCCTTCAAGTATGAGCGAGACAAAGAACGGACTCCAAGGTGGACCGGTCGAGGAGGTCCACCACCGGTTGCGCAAGGCCGGCAATTCTTACGCAGTGACGATCCCCACCGGATGGATCTCCGAGGGAGGCTGGGACCATAAGGGTACCCTCCGGCTCCGCAGGTTCCGCCCGGACAGCATCATCATCGACGAGCCGTGGAACCCGACCGGGGAGAAGGTGACCCTCACCATAACCCAGGAAGACTCGCACGTCTTTAGGGAATTGCTCGGTGCCTACCTCCAGGGATTCACCGACATCCAACTGGAGCTCCCCAGCGCAACCCAGCGGGAATCCCGCGCCGTCCGGGAGTTCGTCCGGCGCACGGGCACCATGATGGTCGCCTCCGAAACCCCGGGACGGACAGAGATCCGGGACCTCGGCACCGCGGACCTCCCCCTCAGCTCCCGGCTCGACCGGATGCACAGCATCGCGGTCGAGATGCACATGCTCGTCTGCGCCCGCTGGAACGACCTTCCCTTCGCCTCCCAGACCCAGGTCGCCAAGCGAGACGACGAGGTGGACCGGTTGGGCTGGCAGATCCGCCGGCACCTCACCCGCTTCGGGGACCACGGAAACCGCATCTCGGCCCGGGAAGCCATCCCGGTACTGCTCCTCTCCCGCACCTGGGAGCGCATCGCGGACCTCGCCGTCCGGATCGAGGAGGAGCAGGAGGCCATGGCCGAAGCTTCGCCCCCGTCGTCCTTGCTCGCCCATGTCTACAACCTGCACCAGCGCACGATCGAGAGCCTCTCGACCGGTCCGCAGATCCTCGCCAGCCGGAACGTGGAGGCGGCGAACGAGTACGTCGACAGCGTGGGTGCGGCAGAGGCGGAACGCTCGGCGCTCCTCCTGGAGGCCGTGCGCTTGGCCAAGGCCGGGAAGCTCGCGAGCGAGGGGCTCGCCGGGATCTCTGTCGCCCTTGAGTCCCTGGTCCGCATGTCACGATACCTTGCTGATGTCGGAGAGCTTGTCATGGACACGCCCGCCGGCACCTTCGCAGATCACAGGCAACCCAATATGAAAGAGAGAGGAGCAATCGCAGCCCGCCGGTCATTGAACGAGCGATCGAACACACCCGTAAGGAGCGGAGTATGAGTTCCGGGGACGACATCACATCGAGCAAGCCCTCGGACACCATCACCGGAGCCGCACCGCGCAAGGCGACGAAGACCGGGAGCAAGGGAATGGCGATCGCCCTGATCGCCGTGCTCATTCTCGCGGGAGCGGGAGCCGGGATCTACTACTACGAGAAGGTCTACCTCCCGGGCACACAGGGTGGCAAGGGAGGCAACAACACCAATCTCCCGTCGTTCACGATCTCGGAGACCGGGTCGAGCCTGATCTTCCCCTACATGGAAGTCCTCGGACCCAACTTCACCAAGCTCTACCCCAACATCCAGATCTCTCCCCAGAGCACTGGGAGCGGCACGGGGATCAGCTCGGCGGAGAAGGGACTCGTCGACATCGGGGGCACTGACGCCTACCTCACCCCCAGCACTGCGGCCAACTACAGCCTCATCAACGTCCCCATCGCCATCTCTGCACAGTTGGTCTACTACAACCTCCCGGGCGTCTCCCAGCACCTCAACCTCAACGGCACGGTGCTCGCCATGATCTACGCGGGGGCCATCACCAAGTGGAACGACCCGATGATCCAGGCCGCCAACCCCGGGGTCACTCTCCCCAGCAACACCATCATCCCGCTCCACCGGTCGGACGGGAGCGGGGACACGTTCATGTTCACCTCCCTCCTCTACATGTCGTGGAAGGGATGGACGGCGAGCTACGGAACCTCCATCACCTGGAAGGCAGGACAGCCCGGCTACCAAGGCAACAGCGGGATGGTCACGGGACTCCAGAACACCCCCTACGGGATCGCCTACATCGGCATCAGCTACGAGAGCGAGGCCAACGCCGCCAACCTCCAGTATGCTGCCCTCGGGGACCAGGCCGCCAACGTCAACGGGACCAACGCAGCGAACTACGTGCTCCCGACCCCGGCCACCATCAGTCAGGACGCCAATCTGGCGCTCCAGAACCTGGCCCCACCCAGCGTTGCCATCAGCCTCATCCTGGGCGGAGTTCCGGGGGCGATCAACCTGCAGCTCGGGAAGGGCGGCACGCTCCCCACCAGCCAGTATCCCACCCCCTACCCTGACACCAACCTGGAGTACACCCTGGTCTCTACCAACCCCAGCAACCCCTCGAAGCAACTCTACGTGGTGAAGTTCCTGGAATGGTCGCTGCAGAGCGGAGGGACCTACGCCTCCCAGGTGAACTTCTTGCCCTTGACCGCCGCGGTCATCGGGTACGACATGGAAGCACTGAATTCGGTGAAGGTGAGCGGCACGAGCAGTTCCTCCTACACGATATCGGAGACCGGGTCGAGCCTGATCTTCCCCTACATGGAAGTCCTCGGTCCCAACTTCACCAAGCTCTACCCCAACATCCAGATCTCTCCCCAGAGCACTGGGAGCGGCACGGGGATCAGCTCGGCGGAGAAGGGACTCGTCGACATCGGGGGCACTGACGCCTACCTCACCCCCAGCACTGCGGCCAACTACAGCCTCATCAACGTCCCCATCGCCATCTCTGCACAGTTGGTCTACTACAACCTCCCGGGCGTCTCCCAGCACCTCAACCTCAACGGCACGGTGCTCGCCATGATCTACGCGGGGGCCATCACCAAGTGGAACGACCCGATGATCCAGGCCGCCAACCCCGGGGTCACTCTCCCCAGCAACACCATCATCCCGCTCCACCGGTCGGACGGGAGCGGGGACACGTTCATGTTCACCTCCCTCCTCTACATGTCGTGGAAGGGATGGACGGCGAGCTACGGAACCTCCATCACCTGGAAGGCAGGACAGCCCGGCTACCAAGGCAACAGCGGGATGGTCACGGGACTCCAGAACACCCCCTACGGGATCGCCTACATCGGCATCAGCTACGAGAGCGAGGCCAACGCCGCCAACCTCCAGTATGCTGCCCTCGGGGACCAGGCCGCCAACGTCAACGGGACCAACGCAGCGAACTACGTGCTCCCGACCCCGGCCACCATCAGTCAGGACGCCAATCTGGCGCTCCAGAACCTGGCCCCACCCAGCGTTGCCATCAGCCTCATCCTGGGCGGAGTTCCGGGGGCGATCAACCTGCAGCTCGGGAAGGGCGGCACGCTCCCCACCAGCCAGTATCCCACCCCCTACCCTGACACCAACCTGGAGTACACCCTGGTCTCCACCAACCCCAGCAATCCGGCAAAGCAACTGTTCGTCGTGACCTTCCTCGAGTGGTCGCTGCAGAGCGGGGGAACCTACGCTTCCCTCGTAAACTTCTTGCCCCTGACCCCCTCGGTCATCGGGTACGATGTGCAGGCGCTGAACTCGGTCAAGACGAGTGCGTGAAGTGAAGGAGGCGCATCCGAGTTGAAACAAGATCCGACGACAATGGAGCCGGCCCCGTCCCAGGGAGTGCGTCCCGCAGAGGGCACTCTCAAGGAGCCGGCTCCAACCCCTTCCCCATCCGACGTCTCCTGGCTCCACCAGTACTGGAAGGCCGTGGTATCGAGCCCGATCTCTCTCGTGCCGTTGTTTCTCCTCGCCTTTGTGGGAGGGGTGCTTCTCTGGGCCTCGGAGCTCCACAACTTCGGCACCTCCTTCTGGGGGACCTACTGGAACTGGATCCCCCCCGGACCCGGGTCCAGCTACGGGATAGGATATTTTGCCCTCGGTTCGGTGCTCACCGCGGGGCTCGCGATCCTTCTCGCAACGATCCTCAGTCTGGCCATGGCGATCTCGATCGTCGTCTACCTGCCTCCCATTGCTAGCCGGGTCCTGACCCTCTTCACCGACCTCCTGGCCGGGATCCCCAGCGTGGTCTTCGGCATCTGGGGCTTCGTCATCCTTGCCCCCTATTTCGGCCGAACCCTCGAACCCTCCCTCCGGGACGCCCTCTTCTGGATCCCGGGTTTCGGGGGGCCTGAGTACGCCATCGGGGGAGGCACCGGCATCCTCCTCGCGGTCTTCGTGCTCACGATCATGGTCATCCCCATCACCACGGCTGTCATGCGCGAGTCCCTGCGAGCGGTCCCGCACAGCGCCGTCGAGGCCGGACTGGCCCTCGGCGCCACGCGGTGGGAAGTAGTCCGGCGGGTCCGGATGCCGATGGCCCGCCAGGGGATCTCGGGGGCCCTCTTCCTCGGGTTCGGACGCGCCATCGGGGAGAGCGTGGCCGTGGCAATGCTCATCGGAGCCACCCCCCAGCTCCCGCCCAGCCTCTACGCGGGGGGCTACACCATCGCCTCCTACATCCTCGACCAGCAGGACAGCGCCTTCGTCTACCCGATCCTCCTGCAAGTCCTCGTCGAATTTGCCTTGGTCCTGCTGCTCATCACCCTGGCCGTCAATCTCGTGGGTCACTGGTTGACCCGGGACCAGCGGTCGCCCGGCCGGAGGGGACTCTTCTCCTGAGGGAAACCATGGCGGTCGCGAACCCTACGTTGGCATTCGGAGAAGACCTCAGCTACGCTCGCGGCCGTCTTCTCGTTCGGCTGGGAGTGGACCGAGTGATCGGCTGGGTGCTGCTCCTTGCCTTCGTCATCGTCCTCTTCCCCCTGGTCGACATGCTCGGGTGGATCGCTGAGAGGGCCCTCCCGACCTTCACGTGGGCGACCTTGGCCGACAATCAGATCGGGACTGGCGGGGGCCTTCACTCGATGATCCTGGGAACGCTCCTCATCCTCGGGCTGTCGACCGGCATCGCTACGGCAATCGGCGTGCTGGCGGGGCTCTACACCGCGGAGTTCGCTCCCCGGCGGGTCGCGGAGGTCGGCCGCTTGGGAGGGTACCTTCTCGCGGGGGTCCCAGCGATCGTGCTAGGCTACTTCGGCTTCTACCTGCTCGTCCTCTACACCGGCTGGAACTACAATACCCTCGCCGGGGGCATCACCTTGGGGATCTTCATGGTACCGTTCATCTTCCGGACGACCGACCTCGCGTTCACCAACGTGCCCCACGACCAGAAGGAGGCCGCCCTCGCCATGGGGTCCTCCCGCTGGCAGTACCTGTACCGCGTCGCCTTCCCCATCGCCATGCCCACGATGCTCTCCGGGGTCTTCCTCGCCATGGCCCTGGGACTGGGCGAGACGGCCCCCCTCCTCCTCACCGCCGGTTGGAGCAACACCGTCCCCACGAACCTCCTCGAGCCCACGGGATACCTCACCGGGTGCATCTGGAACTTCTACGACTTCCCCTCCACCTTTGGCCACTACCAGACACTGGCCTTCCAAGCGGCCTTCCTCCTCATCGTCATCGTGGTCATCCTGAACGTGAGCGTGCAGGTGATCGCGGAGCACTACCGTCGCAAGCTCCGGGGGCTCTTCGCATGACGGCCGCTCTCGAGGACGAGCTATCCTACCTGCCGCGCCCCCCTCTTCCCATCCCCGCGAGCGCCAAGCCGCGGGACGCAGAGGATTTAGGGAAGTCGTCTTTCTCCGGGGTGCATCCCATGTCGTCCCCCTCCCCTCCGTCCCCTACTGCGCCCCCGAGCCCCTCGTTGGGGGCCGGGAGCTCACCGTGGGCCTCTCCCGCGACGCGGCCACCCTCCGTCATCACGGTCCGGGAGCTGTGGGTCTGGGCCGGGAAGAAGGCGATCCTTTCCGACATCAACCTCGATTTCGCCGAGCGCGAGGTCACGGCCATCATCGGCCCCTCCGGGTGCGGGAAGACCACCCTCATCCGAACGCTGAACCGGATGACGGAGGTCTCTCCGGGGCTCAAGGTCCGGGGATCGATCCAGTACAAGGGACAGGACATCTACGGACGGGCGGTCAATCCCGTCCTCCTCCGGCAACGGGTCGGGATGGTCTTCCAGCGGCCCACCGTCTTCCCGCTCTCGGTCTTTGAGAACGTCGCCTTCGGGCTCCGGCTCAACCGGGAGAGCCGCGACGTCGTGGAGACCAAGGTCGTCGATTCCCTGAAGCGGGCCGGGCTCTACGAGGAGCTCAAGGACAACCTCCACCGGAGCGCCCTCACCCTCTCCGGAGGACAGCAACAGCGGCTCTGCATTGCCCGGGCCCTCGCGGTGAACCCGCGCGTGCTCCTCCTGGACGAGCCCACCTCGAGCCTCGACCCCTCCGCCACGCAGAAGGTCGAGGACCTCCTGTTCGAGCTCAAGCGCGAGTACGCCGTCATCATCGTGACCCACAACATGCAGCAGGCGGCAAGGGTCGCCGACCGCACGGCCTTCCTCTACCAGGGGAAGCTCATCGAGGTCGACGAGACCAAGCGGCTCTTCGAGAATCCGCGAGAGAAGCTGACGGAGAGCTACGTCACCGGGAGGTTCGGATGAAGTCCGAGCGCCCCCGGCGGGTCGCCCTCGAGGAGGGGCTTTCCAAACTCGGCGAGAACATGGTCACCCTCGCGGAGCTGAGCGAGTTCGCGATCCAGAAGGCCATCGGGGGCCTCCTGGAGAGCGATGCCCCGCAGGCCCTGGAGGTCTCCACCCTCGACCGGGAGATCTACGCCCTCCAGAATGTCATCGAGAAGAACTGCGTGGACCTCATCGCGCTCCATGCCCCCGTGGCCCGGGACCTCCGGACCATCACCACCTCCCTCAAGATCGTGACCGACCTCGACCGCATCGGCCGGTACGCCCGCGACATCGCCGAGATCGCCCTCGAGCAGCAGAAGCAGGGAAAGGCCCCCCCGAGGGAGGAGGAGCAGCTCAAGCGGATGTCCGACCTCACCATCCACATGGTCGACACGGCCGTCCGGGCCTTCACCCGCCACGACGCCGCTTCGGTCCGGGACATCGCAGAGTTCGACAATGCGGTGGACGATCTCTACGAGGCGATCTATCAGGACCTGATCACCCAGATCGGGAAGGGCACCCTTTCCCCCGAGACCGGAGTGCAGTACATCCTCGTCTGCCGCTACCTGGAGCGCATCGCGGACCACGCGGTGAACGTCGGGCACCGGGTCGTCTACATGGTGACGGGAGAGAGCCCCATCAAGGGGATCGGCCCGGCGGACGCAGATCCCGCGGGATGAACCGTCGGCCCTCCCAGAAGGTAATATAGGCCCGGTCGAATCCTAAGGACGTGCCGAAGTGCATCCACTGCGGCGCCGACATCGAGACCGGGGCCTTCTTCTGCCCCGCGTGTCTGCGCGTGCAGCTCCCCATGCCCTCCACCAAGGGCACGCCGCTGAGCGCCGCCCTCCCGTATCCACCGCCTCCCCCGCCACCCCCGTTGGCTCCCCCGCCTCCGCCGGTCCCTCCGCCCCCGCCCCCACCGGAGCGCTGGCACGAGACGTTGCCTCCCGGAGCAAAACGCTGTGCGCACTGCAACAATATTATCTCCTCCCAGGCCGTAACATGCCCCATATGCGCAGGACGGCAGTAAGGGGAGGGCGCCGCGGCTTCCGCACGGCCCTCATGGTCTCCGTCGCCCGGGAGCGCATGGAGAACCTTGTCCGCATGGCTGCGGCTGCGGACCGG
Source organism: Thermoplasmata archaeon (assembly GCA_021809545.1). Taxonomy (GTDB): domain Archaea; phylum Thermoplasmatota; class Thermoplasmata; order Lutacidiplasmatales; family UBA184; genus JAJYEA01. The sequence continues at coordinate 37,110 of JAKAYL010000007.1, read as the reverse complement.
TCCGGTGAGTCGGCCCGGTCCCGGAGGTACGTGGGCCTGGCACGGAAGATCGGGATGCGCTACAACGTGCGGATGAGTCCCGAGCTCCGAGGACAGTTCTGCTCCGCTTGCAACACCTACCTCAGGTATGGCGTCAACACCCGTTCCCGCCTCCGCGCCGGGCGCCGGGTGGTCACGTGCGTGCAGTGCGGGCAGGTCACCCGACTTCCGTTCTCGCAGGACCGGGGGGAAGTGCTGACGGGTCCGTCCGACCTCCCGGGCGAGCCGGAGCCTGCCCTGGCCGAGGAGGGCCTCGAGGAAGAGGACTTCGCCGACGAGGAGGCGGAGTGAGATGCCGGCCCTGGGACGAAGCTTCTCCGAGGATACCCGGCCCCAGTACGTGGCCCGGACCGTCACCCTTGCCCTCGGGGTCCAGGAGGGGACGCTCATCGACTTCGAGACGACGGGGATCCCCGGGAAGACCCCCGAGCACGAGGTCGTGACCCTGGGGTACCTCTACGCCAACAAGCTCGTCATCATGCAACGCCGCACGAGGGAGAAGGACCCCTTCTATGCGGAGCTGCGGAACGTCATCGCCCACCTTCCTCGCCCCCTCTTCTCCTACAACGCCAAGTTCGAACGGGAGATCATCGAGGTCGAGCTCGGGCTGCGGGTCCGGGAGGAGGACATCGTCGACATCATGGAACCGTGGCGGAAGCGGGCGGAGAACTCGGGGCTCAAGTGGCCCAAGCTCGACGAGCTCATCAGCGAACCCGAGGATTACTTCGGTGAGGAGAAGATCACGGGGCGGGATGTTCCCCGTCTGTGGCGCGAGTACCTCGCCACGGAGTCGGGGACCTCCCTGACGAAGATCATGGAACACAGCCTGAGCGATATCCTCCGCGAGGCCATCCTGCTGCTGCGGATGACCGAGAAGACCACCTGAACCGTCGGGAGCGGTGGTCTCCCGCTACGGCCGGATCCGCTGGAGATTGAGGTACCGCTGCGAGTCTTCCTCGTCCCGCCACGAGAGGAGGAAGGACTTCTTCACCCCGTGGGCCAGTCGGATGGCCCGGGAGAGCTCGGGCCAGCTCGAGGCGAACGACGGGGGGACCGAATGCACCAGGTACTTGGCGTGCGTGGCCGAAGGCTCGGCCTCGTAGGCGCGGAAGTGCGCCCCGTACTTGAACCCGGTCTTGGGCACGAGCCCGTTCCGCCGGAGGTCAGAGTAGGTGTGCTGGAGGTTCTCCAGTCCCTTCTCGATGGCGCTCGCCCGGGTGAGGAAGGTCTTCCGGCTCAGCGGCCGTAGGGTCCGGCCGTCCACGAGCGAGAGCTTTCCCTCTCCGACGAGGTAGGCAGCTTCGACCAGGGACAGCTCGAGACGCTCCCCGATCCGGCTCCCGTAGGCTTCGGTGGTCCCCAGAAGCTCGACGGCCCCCTTGTCGAAGACCGTGACCCGGTCCGCCAGGAGCATGCCCTCGATCTCCCTCTCCCCGGAGGCCGCCATGTGCCGGCCCTTCGGTTGCACGAACCGGGCGAGGTAGTAGGTGAGGTCGCTCTCCTCGTCCACGACCCCGAGGAGCACCTTCCGCCGAGCCCCTTGGGCTTGGTCGAGCAGGGCCACCAGGTCCGGAAGACGGAAGGGAGAGCGTTCCGAAATCGCCTTGACCCAGTAGAGCGAAGGCGTCGAGGGATAGGTGCCCCCCCGGGGAAGGACCCCGTAATCGATGCCCGGGATCCCGGACTTGACGACGTACCCCCGCTGCCGGAGGTCCCGATAGACGAGATAGGGGATCTCGAACCCCGACTCCGCCTCCTCGGCGGTGTGCAGCATCTCTCGGAAGGAGAGCTCCTTGCCCTCCGGGGCGGAGCGGACCCGGAGCCGGCCCACCTCGACCAGGTAGAGCGTCTCCGTACGGTTCAGGGTGAGAGATCCGCGGGGCCCGAAAACGCCGTAGTAGCCCTTCGAATGGAGCTGGGAGGCCGACCGGTCCTCGAGGATCACCGAGGAGCCATCCTCCCGGGCCTCGGCCCAGGGGAGATCGGGAGTGGAAACTGTACCCTCCATGGGCGATGCCGAGGGGGCGATCACCTCCGGGCGGCGAGCTGCTGGGCGACCCGGGCGATGCCCTCGTCGACCAGGGTGAGTTCCTCTGCGCTGAGACGGCCCGAGGCCGCCGCCGCTCGCTTGACCTCGGAGAGACCGGTGAGGGTCCGCAGGGGAACCCCCTCCCGGGCAAAGGCCTCCCGGGCGATGTCCAGTCCGTACGAGAAGACCGCCGTGGCCCCGACCACCTGGACGCCTTCCGCCTTGAGAGCCTTGACCGCTTCGAGGAGCGAGGAACCCGTGGAGACCAGATCCTCCACGACGACCACGCGAACCTGCTTCGGGAGGAACCCTTCGACCCGCTTGCCCAGTCCGTGTCCCTTGGCCTCGCTCCGCACGTAGGCCATCGGAAGCCCGAGCCGCTCGGCCACGAGGGCCGCGTGGGGGACTCCGCCCGTCGCAACGCCCACGACCGCCTGCACCGAGGGCCACTCGGCCCGGAGAAGCTGCGCCCAGGCGTCCTCGATGAACTTTCGGGCATCCGGGAAACTTGCGATCCTTCGGCAGTCGCAGTAGATCGGGGAGCGGACCCCTGAGGCCCAGGTGTAGGGCTGGCGCGGGGAGAGCGTGACCGCCTCGATCTCGAGAAGAAGACGTGCGACCTCTTCGGAGGCGTTTTCGGGCGGGGACATCTCCCCTCCATCGGGGGTCCCTACTTCAAGCTTTGGAGGGGAAAGCCCTGCGGAAGAGACGCTGCTCTCGGCGAGCGGGGTCACCCGAGGCGCTCGGCAACCTTTCGGCACGCTTCCCGGAAGCTCTCCGCCACGAGGTCTGCCCCGACCTTCTCCACCGGTTCGCGCTCCAACCGGAAGCGGGGGGTCGGGACGTAGACCGTCAGAAGTCCGAGCCGTCTCCCGGCCTCGATGTCGGAAGCTCCGTTCCCGATGATGGCCGAGGAAGCGAGGTCCAGGGAATGCTCCCCCGACGCACGTTCGAAGAGCGCCGTACCCGGTTTCCGGCACGCGCACTTCTCGTCCGGATGGTGCGGGCAATAGTAGAAGGCGTCGATCCGCACGCCCCTGGCCTCGAGAAAGGACTGGATGCGCGCGTGGATCGCCCCCACGATCTCGTGCGTGTAGAACTTCCGGGAGATCCCGGATTGGTTGGTCACGACGATGAGGAGGAATCCCTTCTCGGAGAGGAGACGCAGCCCCTCGACCACCCCGAGATAGATCTCGATCTGGGCCGGGTCAGCGATGTATCCGGGATCGACGTTGAGCGTCCCGTCCCGGTCAAGGAAGACAGCCCGGCGCAGTCCCCTCCCGGACATGGGAAAGCGGATGCCTACTGGGCGGCGGGTGCGCTCGGCGCAGCCAGCTTCATGCGCCACCGGGCGTCATCGAGGATGGCAATGGCGATCAGGCCAGCGGTGGCGGCCATGAGGAGCATCGCATCCCCTCCGTAGGCCGGGCCCATGACCTTGATGGCAAGGAAAGAGATGAGGGCGGCGAACGCGAGGAAGAAGATGCCGACGACCAGGTTCCACGTGGTCCGGGCCCGGAAGGCCTTCGGATTCTTCTGGTACCGCTCGAGGAGCTCCGCGTCCAGCTTTGGGGTGTGGCTGCGCTTCTGTGCCTTCTCGCTCACGGCGGGACCAGAGGGCGGTCTCTAATGAGCCTTTCTGCTCCGCGCCGCCGCCTCGCGCCCGACGTTCATTTCGGAGGGGAGGAGGGGTGGGGGAGGTCCTTCACCATCACGAGGTCGGTGGTCCGGTATCCCAGCAGTTCGTAGAGGGCTCGGGCGCCCGAATTGTGCGCGAAGACGTGCAGTCCGAGCGAGGTCATCCCCTTCTCACGGGCGAACTCCTCCAGGGCGAGCATTCCCTCCCGCGCGTATCCTTTGCGCCGGAACGGGGCGTAGACGAGGAGGTCGTAGATGAAACCCCGACGGGGGCCCTCGGAAGGGGCCGCGGCAAGCCAGAGTTCCCCGACCCTCTCCTCTCCGGGAGAGGTCACGATCGAGAGGAGGTAGTGGCCCGGTGTACGGAGTCCCTGGGGAAGCAGGCGCTCGACCTCCTTGCGCGCCTCGGTGGGTCCTTCTTCCCGGGTCCAGCGCCCGGTCCGGATGTGGTCCTCGGCGTACTCCTGGATCAAACGCTCCATGGAGCGACGGTAGTCCTCTGACCGCATGGGTACCAAACGTATCATGGCCCATCCCAGCGAGGGGAGCTCCTTACCTTTTCGCTCCTGCGGGGTCCGTGCCCGTTGGATCCGGGAGCCGGGGCCACGTCTCCGAGGGTCCGCCGAAGTTGGCGACGGGAAAGCATATACGCCGAGCCCTGTTCGGCGCCTCATCAAGAAGATCGTTGCTACAGCACGTGTGCTGAAGAACGTCATCTCCGTCGAGATCGGCGCGACCGAGTGGACGGCAGTTCCGACACCTACGTGGAAGGGAAGGATAGCCGGAGCGCTTTCGGCGCTCTTCACCACCCACTACACCATCTACCCCGCAGGGAAGGAGCGGAAGGAAGGCGAGGGGATCGCCAGCGTCTCGTACTACCCGGTGAAGGACGAGATCATGATCCAAGTCGAGGAGCACAAGTGGCGCACTGTCTCCAACCTCTTCGGCCCGTCCAAGATCACCTACGACGGGGTGGAGTATGCCCTCCACGAAAAGATCACGGGGCGCTTTTCGATGTTGCGTGGCACGGAGGTCGTGGTCGAGGGGAGGGCCCGCTTCCGCTCGATCCAAGTCGATCGTTATCCCCACGAGCTGGAGGCTTTCGTGGCCTACTTGGCCGTCGGCCTTCTCATCCGGGTCCTCTTCGGAGAGCTCGGGGTTTAGACTTCCCACGGCCGGAGCGTGGGCTTGGCCGGCTGTTTCGCGGGGGTCTCGACGGGCTTCATCGGCATGTGCCGGTGGCGGTACGGCGTCATACGGAGGGGGATCGGCAAGAGGAGCACTGCCCCGACCACGATGATCCCCGTGGCAACGAGGTAGGCGATCGTGGAGTTGTAGGTCGAATAGATCCAACCCCCGAAGATCGTCCCCGCAAGACCCCCGAACCCGACCACCGCGTTGTAGATCCCCAAGGCTTTCCCCTTGTTCTCCGAGCCCCGCATGAGCCGCAGGAGGAACAGGGTGCTGGCCGTGCTCGAGAAGGCAAAGAGGAGACCCATCGCCCCGTTGAGCCCCATCATGACGATGGCCATGTGGGAGGAGTCTCCCGCGAAGTAGACCCCCGCGAAGAGGAACACCGGAATGAGGAAGGCCCGCGCCAGCAGGCTTTCGATGAAGATGTACTTCGGGGAATAGCGCTCCACCGCGATTCCGCTGTGATAGAAGAGCGCGGTCGAGGCGACCGCCGAGGCGAGGAAGACGAAGAAGACCATGTTCTGGCCGAGCGCCGCGCCCGAAGCGGCCGTCAGGTAGTAGATGAACGTGCCGTAGAAGGTCTGCGAGCCGAAGCTCTCCAGAAGGAGGGAGATGAAGAGGAGCCATTCCATGAAGGTCAGGGGGATCTCCTCTCCCTTCGCAAGGTCCAGCACGTTCAGGACCCGTTTCCGGAAGCCCCGTATCCTCTCGATGACCCCGCGGTGGATCCGGATGTCCGCCTCCACCGCGTCCCGGTCCAGGTACGATTCCGGCTCCTCGATCCAGGCATTGGCTGTGAGACCAGAAGCGAACGCGAGGGCCCCCGAGAGGAGCACCAGGAACTGCATGGCGAACACCACATTGAAGACCTGGGCGTCGAGGGTGGCGGCGCCCGTGAGCCAGAGACCCCCGAGGGCCAGCCCGGCGGCCGTCCCGAGACCGGAGACGAGCCCGAAGACCCCGACGTCGCGGGCCCACCATTGCTTGCGCCGGGTCTCGAGCAGCAGTACGGTCCCGATGGGAGTGCTCGCGGAGGAGCAGATCCCTTCCAGGACGTTGAGGAGGAGGAAGTCGTTCAGGTTCGGGGCGAAAGGCATGGCGATGAGCACGATGCCCGTGGCCAGGAAGGAAAGGACCACGAAGTACTTCCGATGACGGATCCTGTCCGAGATGTTTCCCCAGAAGATCGTGAACGGAACCTCCGTCAGCGTCGAGGCGGCGACGACCGCCGCGATGATGAGCGGGGAATCGCTGTGGTAGAGCGCGATCGCCAGGAGCGGGATGAGGGGCGTGGAAAGACCGTTGTAGAGCGACCAGGGAAGATAGGAGAAGAACCAGAGGTCCGAGGAGGAAGCACGGGTCCCCGGTTCCTTGATATGGAAGTCCGGATTGGAAGGATGTGCCACCGTCTCGCCTCACCGGATAACGAGCCGAACCTATTTATATCAGCTATCCTAAACAATACCTTGATGGTGGGTGCGGGCCGAAAGAGCGAGAAGACCGTGCATCACCATTTCGACCCGACGGATGAAACGGTAACGCTGGAGACGGTACTTTCGATGATCGAGCAACTCCGGAAGAAACACCCGGACCGGGAGATCTTCTTCGACGGCGATGAGTACTCGATCTGCTCGAGGCCCCGGCACACGAAGCATGGCACGCACAGCCGGGCATAGGGAACTGGGCACCCCCCTCTTCCTCCTCAACCTCAAGTCCTACCCCACCTCGTTGGGAAAAGCCGCGATGGAGATCGCCTCCCAGCTCCAAGCGATCGGGGAATCCCTCGGGGTCGCCGTGGCCGTCGCCCCCTCTTCCTCCCTCCTCTATGCCATGAGCCAGGCACTTTCCATGCCCGTCCTTGCCCAGCACGTCGACCCCTTTCCCCCTGGGGCCCGGACCGGATTCCTGATCCCCGAGGCGCTCGTCGCCGCCCAGGTGCGGGGAAGCCTGGTCAACCACTCCGAGCACCAGGTCCCGTCCGAATCTGTGAGCGCCATCAGCCGGATGCTGAAAGAGGCGGGCCTCACCACAGTGGTCTGTGCCGGGAATCTCGCCCAGGCACGGGCCCTGGCCGGCGAGTGCCAACCCCCCTACCTGGCCATCGAGCCGCCCGAGCTCATCGGAGGGAACATCTCCGTCTCGGTGGCTAAGCCCGAGATCGTCAGCGGGGCGGTCGCCGCGGTCCGGGAGGTCGCGCCCCACACCAAGGTCCTCTGCGGTGCCGGGATCCGTTCGGGAGAGGATGTCCGCAAAGCCCTGGAACTGGGAGCGGAGGGCATCTTGGTCTCCAGCGCTGTCGCCGCCTCCAAGGACCCCGCCGGAGCCATCCGGGAACTCATGGGTGGCTTTAAGAGATAGTGCGGTGTGCCGCTCCCAGCACGGGACTGTGGGGTAGCTTGGTCCATCCTATGGCGTTCGGGACGCTGTGACTCCGGTTCAAATCCGGACAGTCCCATTAGTTCGAGCCCGCTGAGAGCGGAGACCGGTGGGTTTCGTTACGGGACAAGACCCCTCCACTTTCGCGGTCACTGACCGCCACCGAACGATGGTTTTGTACCCAATTTGGCGAACTAACAATTATATGGGGCTCCGCGTAGAGAGGGCATGGAATTCCCCGCGGACGACATCCTGCTCCAAGTGACGCCGCAGCTTCCCATCTCGGATGTCTGGGAGGGACTCATCCGCCCCGAGCACCTGGAGAAATGGTTCGCCCCCCGCGTCCACCTCGAGCCCTACGAAGGAGGAGCCTTCGAGCTGTTCTGGGACGAGGAGAACCCTCCGAAGAACTCGACCCAGGGATGCCGGATCCTGCTCTACAAGGACCAAGCCGAATTCACCTTCACCTGGAAAGCGCCTCCCCGGTTCGCGGAGCTCATGAACCAGGAAGGGAAGCTGACCACGGTGAACATCCGGGTGGACACCTGTCCCGAGGGCATCGATGTGACGCTGGAGCACAAGGGATGGGGTGCGGGAGAGGACTGGGAGGCGGCCCGCTCCTGGCACTTCCACTACTGGAACGATCTTCTCCATCAGTTCAAGGACTACGTCATGACGGGAAAGATCTCGGGCCCCCCCGTACGGCAGTGAAACAGTAGCGTTCCGGAGACTGAAAAGCTATCTTCTAGTGGCCATAAGACTGACCAGAAGGAAATGAGACTCTGCTACTTCTTCCTGGACGGAGACCGCCACTTTGGAATGCGCACCCCCGAAGGGTTTCTCGATCTCGATATCGCCTGCCGGGACTTCTTCGCGACCAAGCCGGTCAAGGGGGCGGACCCGAGCCGCTTCCGGGACCTGAAGGCGTTCCTTTCCGGCGGGGCCGAATCGGTCGCGCTCGCCAACACGATCCAGAGCTACATCGACGAGCGCCGGAAATCCGGTTGGACCCCCCGGGCGGCGACCGGGGCGCGCTACTTCTTCAAGAACGGAGAGAAGGTGTCCTACCTTCCTCCCGTCCTCCCCGGAGCCAAGATCCTCTCCGTGGCGGTCAACAGTGCGGCCCACGCGAAGGAGCAGGGTCAGGAGCCTCCCAAACGGCCCTACGCCTTCGCCCGGTTCACCAACACTTTGGTCGGGCACGAGCAACCCATCTTCCTCATGGCGCCGGACCAGCGACCCGAGGCCGAGGTCCAGCTGGGCGTGGTGCTCATGAAGGGGGGCCGACGGATCGCCCGGGAGAAGGCCCTGGAGCACGTCGCCGGTTTCACGGTCGTCAACAACGTGAGCTACCAGGGACTACAGTTCGCGGAGGCCGGAAGACCTGCGGATTGGGTTCTCGGTCAAGGCTTGGACTACAGCCTCGCGGTCGGGCCGGGCGTCGTCGCCCGGGACGAGATCGCGGAGCCGAAGGGGCTCAAGATGGAACTCAAGGTCAACGGCGCGCTCCGCCAGTCGGGGACGACGGAGGACTTCCTGTTCCCGGTGGCGGACGTGATCCACCACCTTTCCCAGGGTATCACCCTCGAGTCGGGCGACCTGATCACGCTCGGGGCCATCGCTTCCGCCCCGGGGTTCGAGTTCGGCAAACCCGAACGGGCGATCAAGGCGGGCGACATCCTTGAGGGGACCATCGACGGGCTCGGGACCCTCAAGAATGTGGTGAGCAACGAGCCGGCCAACGGCGCCCCGCTCCGGGGAGAGTAGGGAGACCCGGACTTCCCCAAAGGTTCATCCCTTTTGGGGCTCTGGCCCATGTACCGATGTCGGGAGAGCCAGACAAGGCCACGGAAGCAGTTCCCGAGGAGAAGAAACCGAAGTCCCGACGGGCGGCTTCCCCTCGACGAAAGCGCGTCCGGGCCGCGGCCTCCTTTCTTGTACCCTTGGTCCTCCTGATCGTCGTCGGCTTCGTCCTCAACGGGACGCTCGTGCTCCTGGACCCCGAGGTCGGCATCTTCACCGACGCCACCTACAGCTCGTGGGGGAACCAGAGCTTCACCCTCTCCGGCCTCCAGCACAAGGTCACCGTCGTGAGGAACGGGGCGGGCACCGTCTACATCTACGCTGCGGACGACGCCGACCTGTTCTACGCCCAGGGGTTCGTCCAGGCCTCGGACCGGCTCTTCCAGATGGAGGCCCAGAGCATGATGGCCCAGGGGAACCTCTCCTCCTGGCTTGGCCCGAGCGCGCTCGGGTCCGACATGACGTTCCGTTACCTCGGCATCCCGCATGCCGCCGCCCAGATGGCCACCGGGCTCCCCTCCCAGGATCCGGCGGTGGCCGCGGACTTCAATGCCTTTAGCGACGGGGTCAACGCGTACATCGCCTATGCGGAGGCGCACAACGCCCTCCCTCTCCCCTTCAAAGCCCTCGGGGTTTCCCCCTTTCACTGGACTCCCTTTGCCTCCCTCTGCTTCGAGCGGCTCATGGTGCTCTCCCAGACCGCCGGCATCGTAGAGCCGCTCGAGGGGGGGCTCGCCGCTGCAACTCTCGGAGACTCCACCTTCAACCACCTCTATCCGATCTACCCTCCCTACTATCAGAACTACACCGTCCTCCCCGGGAACGGCTCCGTGAACAACGTCTCCCTGGCCCAGGAACAGGGGGTCAACTCGACCTACGTCTTCTCCCAGGACTGGTCCCAACCCTGGGCCACCGGGATCCCCACTGCCGAGACCCAGCAATTGATCCCCCTGCTCCGGGCGGCGCTCGCCAACGTCTCGGACCCCTTCCTCCCGGGGCTCGGCGCTGCAGCCGCCTCGGAGGGTGTGGGCAGCAACTCCTGGGTCGTTTCCGCCAACAAGACGGGGCTCGGCATGCCGCTCCTGGCCAACGACCCCCACCTTCCGCTTCAACTCCCTTCCCTCTGGATCCCCACGAACCTGAACGACCCTTCCTACGGAGTGAGCGGCTGGGCTCTCGCCGGCCTCCCGGGAATCCTCATCGGACACGACGGGAGCGTGGCGTGGGGGCTCACCTATTCCGGCGGAGCGACCGCCGAGGATTACGTCGAGACGCTCCAGGGAGACTCGTACCTCTCGAACGGCACCTGGCACCCGTTCACCTACCAGAACCAGACCATCTCGGTGAACGGCGGGGCGTCGGTCTCGCTAAGTGTCCCCTGGACGAACAACGGCCCGCTCGTGGGCCGCATCGGGAACTATGGTATCTCTGTCCGGTGGGCGGGTTCCGGACCCACCTGGGAATTGCTCTCCGAGCTCCTCTTCGACCGCGCCGTCTCCATCAGCCAGATGACAGGGATCCTGGAAAAATACTGGCATATCCCCACGCTCAACTTCATGATGGCCGAGCACAACGCTACGACCGGCGCCAACCACATCGGCTGGATCATCCCGGCCAAATATCCGTTGATCCGGGTCTCGATGCCCAACAACCAGTCGGTGGAGGTCATCGGCTCTCGCGGGCCACTCAACGGTTCGGGAGGGTACGAGCCGGTCGGGGCCGTTCCTTCGAACCTCAGCCCGCAGGTCGTCGACCCCGCCCGTGGCTACCTGTATGCACCCAACCAACCCACGGTCGGACAAGAGTATCCCTTCCCCTTCATCGGTAGCTGGTGGGATCCGGGAGGCCGGGCCCACACCATCGGGAACTACCTCAACACCCACCCCAGCATGCCCCCGGCCAACATGCAGGCCCTCCAGGCCAATGTGACCGACTCTTGGGCGGTCATGTACGCTCCGATCCTCGAGAAGACGCTGCAGAACATCTCGGCCTCCAACACGGGATCCGCCGGTGCCCTGGCCAAGGCGGCGCTGCCCTACCTGACGAATTGGAACGGCAGCTTCCAGACCGGGGAGGTGGGGCCCACCATCTATTCCTACTGGTGGAATGAGATCCTGAACCAGGTCTACACGCCTCTTCTTCCGAAGATGGGGCTCGTCAACGCCACGCCTCCCGACCCCAACGAGGTCTTCAGCTACGCCTTCAGCGACCCCAACGCGACCGTCTTTCCCGGCGGTTGGGCGGCGGTGAGCACTTCGTCGGCGGTGGATGCGCTCGACCTACTCCAGGCCCACCTGGGCGGGGGTTCCTCGGCCGCGCCCGACCTCTCGGGATGGACGTGGGGGCGGGTCCACGCCCTGACCATCCCCTCCATCTTGGGCTACCCCTCCTTTGCGGAGGGACCGTATCCCCAGTGGGGAGACGGCTACACGCCGGGAGTCGCTCCCTTCAGCCCGGCGCTCACCGTTCCCCTTACCCAGGTCTCCATCGGCTCCTCCCTGCGCATGGTCACGACCCCTTCGGATGGACCCTCCTGGGGGATCATCCCGGGCGGCACGAGCGAGAACATCGGCTCGAATTACTACGACAACCAACTACCCCTCTGGCTCAATCACAAGTACGTGGACATGTCGGTGATCAGCAGTGACACGGGACCCTTCCCCATGGGGGTCGTCTCCACCTGGAGGCTGTCGCCATGACGGATCTGAAGACACGCGGGGTTCCCCCTCGGTTCATCCCCTACCTGCTGGCCGTGGTGGTGGCGCTCCTGGCAGCGGTCGTAGCCGTCGTAGCACCCTACTGGTGGGCGGAAGTGCCGGTCGTCTCCCTCTTCGGTCTCCTTTCCTGGAAGCGGAACTACTTCGTGGGAGTGATCGTGGCCGCGCTCTACGGTTTCGTGCTCTGGGTGGCCCAGTTGCTGCTCCTGCCCCAAACGCCGCTCCAGCGGATCGTGACGGCGGTGGCCGGGATCGAGGGCCTGCCTCCCACGGTGTTCTTCTATCTCGGGCCGATCCTGATGGCGCTCACCTGCGCACTCGGGGCGGCCACGGTGGCGGGACTTGGCCTGCTCCTGATCGACCTCCGCGTTCGACCCGCACCCGCGGCGTGAGCTCGGCTCACCCAAAGTGGATCTCGGAACCGGCGGCCGCGTTTTCTCCGTGAACGAGCTGGGAGGCCTCGTGGAGGACCTTCATCTCGATGGTCGCCAGCATCTCGGCGACCGCGGATTTGGAGATCCCCATGTCCTTGGCGAGCTGGGCCATGGTGATGCGCCGCGGCACATCCCAGTACCCCGCCCGCATCGCGCTGCGGAACATCTCGTTCTGCCGCTCGGTGAGGAGGCTCTCGGGGCCGATGCCCCGCTTGTGGCGCATCGACAGTATCCGGGTTCTCAAGTACCCGATCCTCAGGAGGTTCCGATAGAGCTGGCGGATGCGCTCGGCGGGGGCCACGACGACGAGGGTAAGTACCCCATCCTGGATCTCCAGGGGGAAGTTCGGAAGGATGTGCAACTCGTTCGCAATCTTCGCGACCGAGCTCCTTGGCGTCTCCCACTGGATCTGGACCTGGGTCGGGGTCGCAGGCTTCGAGACCACCTCCACGTGACGCACATCGGGAGAGTCCTGCAGGAAGGTGACGATCTCCTCGAGGTCCAGCGGGCCGGTGAACCGGCAGCGGGAGAGCGCCTCCCGGCCCGAGATGAGGTAGTACATCACCTCGATCTTCACCAGGGGGTAGGCCACGGAAAGTTGGTACAAACAGCCGTACCCGGAAGTGATCGGGATCCCGAGGGTGACCACCGCGATGTCGGTTTCTCCCGGTCCCGCGTCTCCGAGAGCGTCCTTGCGCAGAGAAGGAGCTGCCTCACGTGCGCCCGGCTCCCGGCGGGGAGAATTCGTCCGGCGGGGCCCGGACCTTCCTCGGGTACCGAGTACTTCCACGGACTTGCTCAGGCCCGTTTGACCGACGCCCGACCCCATTCTTCAGGCCTCGACCCGGACGCCGCGCTCGGACATTTCGTAGATGAGCTTCTTCTCAATGTGGGCAATGATCTCGGACAGCGAGGATTTCGAGAGACCCAGTTTCTGCGCGAGCTCGGTGAGGGAGATCCTCCGGGGCACGTCCCAGTATCCGGATTCCATCGCCAACTGGAAGATCTGCACCTGACGGGGCGTCAGCAGTTGCTGGATGCCCGAGACGTGATCCTCGCTCAGGGAGGCAAATTCGCTCCCGGGAAAGAGCTCCAGTATCCTCCGAGCGACCTGCGCCACGACCTCCTTCTGGGCCACGAACCGGATGGTCACCGAGCCGTTCCGCAGAAGGATTGGCAATTCGGGGACGACACCGAAATCGTAGAACGTCCGTACGACGCTCACCCGAGGGATGTCCGAAACGAGACGGAGGATCCCCCCATCCCCCTCGCTCGCCAGGTTCTCCAACATGCGCACATCCGGACATCGTCGGAGGGTTTCGACGATCCGGTCCAGCGGGGCGCCCGGCGGAACCTCGAGATTCGTCACGATGGCACCCTCTTCGATCTGGTAGCCGAGGTCCTGAAAGCTTAGGTCGGGGAAAGCGCGGGAGATCCTCTCGACGAACGAGTGGTTCGGGGGAAGAGGGATCGTGATGCGAGAGAACGAGTGGCTCCCAGCGTTCGGAGAAAGTCTTTTAATTGGGGCCTTCACCTTCAAACCGGAGCGCATCTATTCGTCGGGGAACACTTCTAAGGCGATAATAAAGCCTGCGGGGAGACTCGCACCCAACCCCTATACCCTGGAGCACGGGTACCCGGAAGAAGTGCTCGTGCCGTTCCGAAAGGGGAGGGTTGGCTTCCTCGGGTCCGGGGAAAGGGATCCGTTCCCGGGGCGCCCCTTCTCACAGAGTTTAATAGGTCCTGTTCGACGAACGTGTCCGGGCCACCCATCCCCAAGGCCGAGGGCCTAGGATTAAATACTCAAAATCACATATTTTAATCGATTGACGAAGGAAGGGACCAGCCCTGAGACCATTCCCGGCCATGGAAATGAGGTCGGGAGCGTCATCACGATTACATCGGAGGGGGCCGTTATCCTCCGGGGCAGGGAGGTTCCCGAAGGCACCCTGGTCCAGAGTTCGAACGGGAAGTTCATCGGCCGGGTGGTCAAGGTCTTCGGACCCGTGGAGCAGCCCTATCTCAGCGTGCGTTCCCGGAGAACCCTAGCGGCCGGAGACCTGCTCGCGCTTGTCGGAAAGAAAATGGTTGTGAGGAAGCGGTGAGAGCACGTGGCGGGCCAGTCGAGGAAGAGGCTCTCAACGGGCACTGCAAGAACTGCGGCTCGGAACACCTGACCCGTCACTTTGACCACGGAGAAGTGGTCTGCAACGACTGCGGTGTCGTCAACGAAGACCTCATCATCGATCACGGCCAGGACTGGCGCAGCTTCGACCGGGAATCGGACGCGAAGAAGGCGCGGACCGGGGCCCCCACCTCCATCCTGCTCCCCGACAAGGGGTTGAGCACGGTCATTGGCTGGAGGGACACGGACACCTACGGGAAGTCCATCCCGGCCCAGAGCAAGGCCCAGCTCTACCGTCTCCGCAAATGGCAACGGAGGATGCGCACATCCAGTTCCACCGAGCGCAACCTCTCGTATGCGTTGGGAGAGGTGGACCGGCTCTCGAGCGCCCTCGGGCTCCCCAAGAACGTGCGGAGCACCGCGGCGCTCGTCTACCGGAAGGCGGTCATGAACAATCTCGTCCGCGGCCGGACGATCGAGGGGGTGGTGGCCGCCTGCGTCTATGCCGCGACCCGGCAATGCAACATGCCCCGCACGCTCAACGAGATCTCGCTCAACACGCACCTCGACCGGAAGGAGGTCGGGAGGATGTACCGCTTCCTTGCCCGCGAACTCTCGGTCCGCATGCTTCCGGCCCACCCCGAAGATTACATCAAACGCTATGCCCTGGACCTCAAGCTCAGCAGCGACACGGAGAAGAAGGCCAGCGGGATCATGAAACAGGTCATGCAGCGCGAGCTCACGAGCGGGTGCGGCCCCACGGGCCTCGCCGCGGCCACGCTCTACATCGCTTGCGTCCTGACGGGCGAGAAGCGGACCCAGTCGGAGATCGCGGCGGTGGCCCACGTGACGGAGGTCACGATCCGCAGCCGGTACAAGTGCATCGCCGATAAACTGAAGATCGACCTACCCAAGCCGTAGGGAACCGGGAAGCCCCTCGTCGAGCACGAAGCGGAGGGGAGCCTGTCTCCAGTGGCGGATACCTACCCGCGGCAACGTGCGGATCCTAGGAGCAGGGCCTTCCACGCCTCCCGACTCGAAACGGACCGGGCTACGGCCCTGGGTCACATCGAGCCCGTCGTCCGCCCTTGAAAGTTCGAGGGCGCGGCACAGAAGGCCGGGCCCGGACATGCGGCCGAGGTCGGGGGAGAGGGGGAGGGCTGCGCGCAGCAGGACCGCCTCCCCGGGGGCCGTGGTGACGTTGGCGCAATGCACCTGGTGGATCCGGTAGACGTAGAGATGCCCGGGCCCGGCGAACATGCTCCAGTTCTTCCGGGTGGGTCCCAACATCGCATGGTTGGCAGGGTCCCCCTCCACGTAGGCCTCGGTCTCAGTGATCCGTGCCTCCCGCACCCGACCGTCTCCGGACTTGCGAACGAGCACGGCGCCCACCAACCCGCGCGCCACCCCGACCGTGTCCCGGGAAAAGAAGCTTCGATCGAGAGAAGGTCCCGGTGGAAAGGAGCGGAGGCGCACGTACTGTTATCTATTGGGGAGCCTTGAAGTGCGCGATGGCCGTGGTCACGGTGCCGGATATGACGAAGGCCCTTCGGCGCACACTCGTCGCCCATGGGAAGCTCCCAGACGACAAGGCCGAGGAGATCGCCATCCAGGTCCTCAACTACTTCGGCCATGAGTCGATGGTCCTCGACAACATCCTCGCCCCCGAGGATCGCGACATCTTCTACAAGCTCGAAGAGGAGGGCCTCCTCTCCAGTGAGGTCGAGAACACCACCGTGGACAAGGGCAAGAACTGGAGGATCCACTACTGGCTTCTCAACAGTGGCGCCATCCTCACGAAGGAGACCCAGCAGGAGGGCGTGGACGACTCCCCCGAAGGGGTCTACGAGAATCTGGGCCAGGAAGGCTGGAACCGCAGCCGCGCCCGCAAGTAGAGGACCCGCGCTCGCCTCTCCGTGGCGGTCCTTCGCGACTCAGTAGTGACGTTCCAGCACGTACCAGCAAAAGGCCCGTAACATCACCTTCCAGAGGCTCTCCGGAAGGAGGGGATCGACCTCCCGCCAACTCTCGTCCACCATCTTCTCGGAAAGTTGGATGCAGTGGTCGAAGGCCCCGGTCTCCCGGATGGAGTCGATGATGCGGCCGATCACGGCCGGATCCTGTGGGCGGGACCGCAGGAGCCGGACCATCTCGGTCCTCGCTTCCGGGGACAGGCGCCCGAGGGCGACCACCACGGGGAGGGTGATCTTCCCGGCGGCGATGTCCTCGCCGACCTCTTTGAGGTCCCCTTTGAATCCCTTGAGGTTCAGCACGTCGTCCACGATCTGGAAGGCGATGCCCAAATTCTCGAAGAACCGCCCGAGTCCCTCGACCTGCTCCGGACGGCCGTCCGCCGCCACGGCTCCCATGCGGGCCAGGATGCCGGCGGGGGCCCCCGTCTTCAGGCGATGCATCCCGATGATCCGCTGTTCGAGGACATCCGTCTTCCCGGTCCGGGCGACCTCGTCCAGGTACCGGTCGAACCCGACCAGGTCCAGGGCCTGTCCGGCGTGCCCGGCGCGGAGCCCTTCAAAGTAGAGGCGGTACAGGCGGAGTTGCTTGCCCTCGGGAGCCTCCACGCGCATGGCGACGCCCTCCGCGAGGAAGTACGCTCCGGTGCCGGCGTTGATCGCGACCGCTTCCCCGAAGAGCGCATGGGCGGGCGGACCCCCTCGGCGCAAGTTGGAGCGGTCCTCCACATCGTCGACGATGAGGGAGCCACTGTGCATGATCTCCGGGAGGGAGAGCCACTTGACGTAGGGTCGGCAGTCGGCCCCGAGGGCTTCCGTGCAGGCGAGGGCGGCATAGGAACGCCAGGCCTTGCCCCCGCGGTCCGTGATCGCCCGAAGCGGAGCGACCAAGGAGGCCGCGATCTCGGTCTCGTCCAGCCCCTCCAAGAAGTGAGCATGCTCCCGCGAGGCGAAGAGGTCCAGCGCCTCCCTCCGGGTGGGTTGCAGGGGGAGGAGGGAGGCGACCGACTTCCGCACCTCACTCGACACGGCCCGGAAGAAATCGTCCAGGGAATCGAGGAAGGAGAACCCGCTCCGCTCGAAATAGCCGAGACCGTTCACCGGCCGGCCCTCGACGCTCCCTCGGACCCGGCATTGCCCTTCCCAGAAGGAGGGCTTGGAGAGCACGGTGATGAGCTCCTGGTCGTCGAAGACCGCCTCCAGGGTCAGGTCGATCCTGAGCTCCGGGACCCTGAGCGCCCAGGCGGTGGGATGGGATTCGAAGGTCCGGACGCTACGCCACCAGCGGAGCGGTTCCAGGGAGATCTTCGTGGACCGAGCCTCCGTTCCGTCGGCGCGGACGAGGACGGCCGTGGACCCGGCGTCCTTGCCCGACTTCGTCTCCTGCAACTCGTAGATTGTGAACGCCGACCCGTCGTTGAACTGGACCCCGCACCAGTTCCACGCCACCTCCATACGGATCTGGGGTTCGCCCGCTGCCTGGGGCCGGTGCCCTCCGAACTCGTGGTCGTACCAGCCGGTCCCCTTCACGGGGTACTCCTTGCCGTCCAGCATCACGGTCCCTGAGACCTCGTTGCGGGGCACGAAATAGTAGAACATCTCCTCGCCCTCCTTTCCCGGGACCACGCCGTCCCGCCCGTGACGGTGGGGAGCCACCTTGGGTTCGAAGGTGAGTTCGCAACTCGCCTTCTCTCCCCGGAAGCGCACCACATAGTTCCCCGACTCATCCTTCCGCAGCGTGGAGCTCGCGTAGTCCAGGGCCAACCGGTCCTGGGCCACGGTGACCTTTCCTCGGAGAGAGAGGTCGGGACGTGGCATGCTTCCCTTCTGGAGCGATTCGGCCAGGGCTCGCCGGATCCTCGGGTCGCTCGTTCCCTCGCCGCGTTCCAGCCGGGACAGGATGATGCCCAGCATCGAATCTTCGACGGCCGAGGTGGGGAAGTACCGACCTCCCAGCTCATCCGAGAGGGCCCAGGTGAGGAAGTGGGCATGGATCGGCGACCCGTCCTCCTTGGACTGGCCGATGACCACCCGGAAAAAGGATCCGAAGACCCCCAGGTGCTGGGAGTCCGGCGTCACCAGGTGGGCATTGAAGTACCACCACTCGACCCCCGAGGAGCGGTGAGGGAGGTCCTGTTGAGCGAGATCGATCTCCTTCCGTACGGGCCAGTCCGGGGGAGCGGCTACGACCGGGGGGTTGGCCGATGAGGCCGACGTCGTCCGGGATGGACCAGAGTGCTCCGAAACGGCGGTGTACCGCGAGTCGGTTGACGTGGGGGTACTCTCCGAAAGGGCACCGGAGGGTTCCGGGCTCGAAGTGCGAACTCCCCCTTGGGATCTATCTCCCAAGGCCGAGGCGACGGGCAACTTCCCAAACTCCATTCAAAGTTCATAGATGCTAAGCCATGACAGAACATGAACTTTTGCCTGCACGTTGAGGTCTTCGGTAGGGGAACTTCCCTCAGGCCGTCCTGCGGATAGCGGTGTACTCGAGCTCGGTCACCCGGTCCCGGATGTGCCCGAAGGCGTACACTGCGAAGGCGATGGCCGCGACCAGCGTCACGAAGGAGAGCAGTGTCACCCCGATCGTATTGGTCCAGTTGGCGGGGAGGATCAGGGGCAGGGAGACAAGGGCGTTGAAGGAGGCGTGCATGAGCACGGCGAGAAGGTAGTACCCCGCGAGAATATGCCCCCTCCCTTTGCGCAGCGTGTTCTCCGCGATCCCGAAACCGCTCATGGCCGTGGCGCTCCCGTGAAGGAGCACGCTGGAGACGGCCCGGACGAGCAGGGTGGCGATGGCGGTGGTGAACCCGAACTGATCAAGGGCGCTCAGCCCGTAGAGCGTGTTCTCCACGAAGCCGAACCCGAAGCCGACGGCGGCCCCGAAGACCAGCCCGTCGGCGAGGAACCGGAACTTGGCCCGGGAATTGTAGACCCCGAGCGCCTTCATGCCCTCCTCGATGAAGGGAGCGGCAACGACGGCGAGGAAGATATAGCTCGCCGTGGGGTTCTTCGGGATGGCCCCGATATCGGGCTGAAGGATCTCGTTGAAGCCCAGCAGGAAGACCTCTTCGAGAATGAGCGAGACAAAGGTGCTGATGATCGCCCCGAAAAGGAAGGCCCGGAGGAGGGGCCCCCAGGCCTCGGTGTTGTACCTCTCGGTCTTGCGGATCCAGGCGAGGTAGCCCACCGCGGGAAGGAAGGAGAGGAGGACGAGGATGAGAAGTACGATGATCTCGTTCATCCCTTCGCCGGGTAGGAATAGAACCCTTCCCCGCTCTTGCGTCCGAGCTTTCCCGCCTCGACCATCTGGACGAGAAGGGGGCAGGCCCGGTACTTAGGGTCCCGGAATCCCGTGTAGAGACGCTCCAAGATGGAGAGTGCGGTGTCCAGTCCCACGAGGTCGGCAAGTTCCAGGGGGCCCATGGGGTGGTGGAAGCCGAGCTTGTGGGCGGTGTCGATGTCTTCCCGGGAGGCCACCCCCTCGTACAGCATCCAGATGGCCTCGTTGATGAGCACGCCGATGGAGCGGGTCGTCACGAAGCCCGGATAGTCCTTGCTCCCGGTCACCGTCTTGCCCATCTTGACCGAAAACTGCCGCGCGGCCTCCAGCACCTCGGGCCGGGTGTGGGCCCCGGAGATGAGCTCCACCAAGTCCATGGAAGGGACCGGGTTGAAGAAATGGATACCGACCACCCGGCCCGGGTCGCGCACGACGGAGGCCATCACGGTGATGGAGAGCGAGGAGGTGTTCGAGGCGAGGAGGGCGTGGGGCGGAACGATCTCGTCGAGCCGTTTGAGGAGGTCCTTCTTGACCTCCATGCGTTCCGGCGCCGCCTCAAGGACGAGGTCGGTGTTGGCCGCGTCGTCCAGCGTGAGCGTCGGCTTGAGGGCCGAGGTGAACTTCTCAAGGTCGGCAGCAGGGAACTTCCCCTTCGAGGCCATCTTGCGAAGGTGATTGTTGACCGTTTCAACCCCCTTCTCCAGGAAGGTGTCCTTCACATCGTAGAGGTGCACCTGCATCCCCTTGGTGAGGGCGACGGCAGCGATGCCAGCCCCCATGATCCCGGAACCCACTACGAAGAGGCTCTCCACCGGTTTGCTCCCTGGTGCCGTCATGGAGGAACCTCACTTCCCTCGGCCATAAAGTCTTTCCTCAGGGAGCAGGCCCGGCAAACGGCCTTCGAGGAGGGCTCTCCGCAGAAGGCACAGCGAGGCAGGGTCGAGGCCGGCTGGGTCGCCTCGAGAGCCTCCAAGAGCTTCTCCCGCGTCCGCAGGAGGGCGTGGCGAGTCCCCGGCACCTCCTCCTCGAGACGCCAGAGCACCTCCCGGAACACGTTCCGCATCGCCCGGGAAGCATGGGGGCACTCGGAATGGTCGAAGGGGATCCCCGTCAAGCGGGCGTAGAGGTACACCTCCCGTTCGGGGATCTGTGCCAAGGGAGCGATGCGGGGCACGAGGCCCTCGGTGGTCCGTGCGTGGGGGGCCATCTGGAGGAGACGGGCCGGCTCTCCCCTTGCGAGGTTCATGAGCACCGTCTGGGCGAGGTCGTCGAGGTTGAACCCGACCGCCAGCCGGACCGCCCCCACCTCCCGGGCCATCCGGTTGAGGACGTTCCTTCGCCATACCCCACAGAACGAGCACGGAGGGATGCCCGGCAGGGCCCGGGCGGCCTCATCCGTGCTCGTCTGGAGCTCGTCGTGGAAGCTTCGGATCCGATGCTCGATCCCGAGCGAGCTCGTGAGGGCCGCGGCCTTTTCGAGGGTCGCGGGGCGATATCCCTCGATCCCCTCGTCCACCGTCAGGGCGACGATCCGGACGTTCCGCCGCCGTCCCAGAAATCGGACGAGGAGCGAGAGCATGGTCCCCGAATCCTTGCCCCCGGAAAGGGCCACCGCGAGCACCCCTCCTTTCAGTCCGGAAGCCTGCCGATGAAGCTCCCGACGGACCCGTTCCTCGGTGAACGCCTGAAAATGCCGGCGGCAAAGGTGCTCGCCCGCGTAGGGGAGGTCGATCACGACCGGAAGGGCGCACCCCTTTCGAGAACACTCCACGTCCCCCAACATCCCGGAGACGGATATTACGCTGCGGGCCCGGGCAGGAACAGATATCCGGAGGGCTTCCGGGGAGGAAAGTGCGGGGATTCTAGATTCTTGGGGCAGGAAGACTCGAAATCTGCACGAGGTTGCGTTCCCTCATCAAGGGAGCCTTCTGTCACAATTGGCCTGATTTCAGTATATGAACACAAAGAATAGGCTATATATGCATTTGAGCAACGATAAATAAGAAAACCAACTGGTCTCGCCATGGCCGAAGCGGCGAGCAGCGCTCCTCTCTCGTTCGACAATTTCGACAAAGCCAAACGCATGCAAGGGGAACTGACCAAAAGATACTTCCAAAGGCTCCTGACGGCGAAGGAACAGGGGAGGAAGGTGGGCTACGCCTTCGTGATGGCGAACCCCATCGAACTCTTCAATGTCTTCGACATCGTTCCGCTCTACCCCGAGATCACCAGCCTCAACATCTCGTACCGGGGAGGCGCACCGCCCCTCATCTCCCTCTCCGAGGAGATGGGGTACTCGACGGATGCCTGCGGGTATGTCAAGATGGGCGTGGCTTCCGTCACCGAAGGGACGTCCACCTCCATCGGGGTCCTTCCCAAGCCGGACGTCCTCTTGCTCACGTTCTCCGGATGCCAGATCTACATCCACTGGTGGGAGCAGTTGCACTACCAGACCGGGGCCGAGGTGCTCGTGGTCGACGTCCCCTACGTCCGGGAACGGGACGGAAAGGTCCCGTCGCATGACGTCAAGTACGTCGCCAGCCAACTGGAGGAGTCGATCCCTCAACTGGAACGCGTGAGCGGCAAGAAGTTCCGGGAGGAGGAATTCCGGGAGACGATGCGCCTCTCGGCCGAGGCCTGGGACCTGTGGCGCAAGTGCATCGAGATGGGAAAGCTCACCCCCTGTCCCATGGACGCCTATTTCGAGGCCATCTACTACATGGCCCCGATCACGATCGCCCGGGGCACGCAGGAGTGCGTGGACTTCTACCGGTTCCTGCTGGACGAGCTCAACGCCCGCGCCGAGCACGGTGTGGGCCCCACGAAGAAGGAGGAGTACCGGCTGGTCTACGAGGGCGTCCCCAACTACCCGTTCTTCAAGAACTTCTGGGGACTCTTCCGGGAGCACAACGCCCGGGGCGTGGCCGCCACCTATCCCAAGGTGGCCGGAATGATCGACACGGACTCCTTCCGGATCAACCCCGACCGGCCCTTCGAGTCGCTGGCGGAGTACATGATCCACGCCTACTGCAACTGGAACATGCCGATGCGGACCGACCTGATCGAGAAGTACGTCCGGGACTACCGGGCGGACGGCGTCGTCATCCACTCGATCAAGAGCTGCCGGAGCTTCTCCATGGGCCAGGGGGACATCCGCGAGCATCTCGCCAAGGACCTCGACATCCCCACCCTCCTCATCGAATCCGACCACGTGGACCCACGCTACTACAGCGAGGCGCAGACCCGGAACCGGGTGGATGCCTTCTTCGAGACACTCGCCCTACGCAAGGGCGGAGGAGGTAACTGATGCAGGCTCTCCGCACCTACTTCGCCGGCATCGATGCGGGATCCACCTACACCAAGGGCGCCCTCGTCGACGACCGGGGTGCGCTGGTCGAGACGACCGTCGACATGACGGGGATCAACATCGTCACCGCGACCAAGAAAGCGTACGCCCAACTCCTGGAAAAGGCAGGCGTCTCCGAGGGCCAGGTCGCCTACGTCATCGGGACCGGCTACGGACGCTACCGGATCACGTTCGGCAACACCCAAGTGACGGAGATCAGCTGCCACGCCAAGGGAGCCCACGCCCTCTTCCCGGGCACCCGCACCGTGCTGGACATGGGCGGGCAGGACACCAAGGCCATCCGGGTCAACGACCGGGGCGAGGTGGTCGACTTCTGCATGAACGACAAGTGCGCCGCCGGCACGGGCCGGTTCATCGAGGGCTCGGCCCGAGTCCTCGGGCTCAGCCTGAAACAGGTGGGCACCCTTTCGATGAACTCCTCGAATCCCGTCAAAGTGTCGAGCACCTGCGCGGTGTTCGCGGAGACGGAGACCCAGGAGCAGCTCGCCTGGGGGAACAAGCTCGAGGACGTCCTCTACGGGATCCACGTCTCGATCGCCACGCGGTCCATCGGCCTTCTCCGCCGGGTCGGGATCGACCCCGAGATCACCTTCACCGGAGGCGTGTCCCAGAACCCCGGGATGATCCGGTGCCTCGAGGAACAGTTGGGCCAGAAGCTCAACACCAGTCCCCTGACCAACTTCTGCGGGGCCCTGGGCGCCGCCCTCTTCGCCCGGGAGAAGTACGAGAACACGACGGGGACCGGGAGGTCGGCCGCATGATCACCGCGGGGCTCGACATCGGTACCCGCAACAGCCGCGCCATCCTCCTTGAGGACGGCACGAAGATCCTGGCCAAGGCGAGGTCCCCGACGGGCTACGACATGACGAAGGTGGCGCAGGAGCTCCTCGCGTCCGCCCTCGCCTCCGCGGGATTGACCCGGGCCGACATCGACTACGTCGCCGTCACCGGTTTCGGCCGGTACCGCTACGAGGAACGGGACCTGAGCGTGACCGAGATCACGGCCGCGGCGCGGGGCGCCAAGTTCCTCTTCCCCCGGACCACGTGCGTGCTGGACGTCGGGGCCGGGAACGCCCGGGCCTCCAAGGTCGATGAGAAGGGCAAGATCGTCAAGTTCCGCTCGACCGAGAAGTGCGCCGCCGGTGGCGGAGGCTTCCTCGAGAAGATCGCCTTCTACTCCCAGGTCGGGCTGGAGTCGCTCGGTCCTCTCGCGCTCACCTCCAAGAACCCCGTCGCGATCTCCACCGTCTGCTCCGTGCTCGCGGAGTCCGAGGTCATCAACCTCATCACCCAAGAGGTTCCCCTCGAGGACATCCTGATGGGCGCCAACCAGTCCGTGGTCGGGAGGGTCTACCTCACCCTGAAGCAGGTCGGGATCAATCCCGAGGTCACCCTGACCGGTGGGCTGGTGGAGAATCCCGCCTTCGTGAAGGCCTTCGAGACGAAGCTGGGCTCGAAGCTGAACTCCTCGCCGGACCTCTACTACGCCGCCGCCCTCGGGGCCGCCTATCTCGGGCACCGCCGGCTGCTCAAACGCAAGGGGGTGGGGGCATGACGCCCGAGGAGACCTTCTCCAAGTACGTCGAGGATTCCTACACCACCTTCCAGACCGTGAAGGAGTGGAAGCAAGCCTCCGGCCGGCCGGCCGTCGGGTATTTCCCGGTCTACTTCCCTTCCGAACTCGCCCACGCCATGGGCTTCCTCCCCGTCGGGCTCCTCGGGGCCTCGGGGAAGATCCCTCTCGACCGGGCCACCGCCCACACCCAGAGCTTCGTCTGCTCCATCAGCCGGAGCGTCTTCCAGCTGGTCCTCCAGGGGAACCTGGACGCGATGGAGGCCATCGTCTTCTCGAACATCTGCGACGTCGCCCGCAACCTGTCGGGGATCACTCAGCGGAACGTCCAGCGCACCCGCATCGAGTATCTCCACCTGCCCATCAACAACACCTCGCAAACAGCGGTCCCCTACTTGCGCTCGGAGTACGAACGGCTCGCGAACACCCTCTTTGAAGTGGGAGGCGTGCGTCTCGACACCGAGAAGCTCCGGGAGAGCGTGGAGCTCTACAACCGGAAGCGGGCCCTCGAGGCCGAACTGGGGATGCTGCGGGGAAGCCGCCCTTGGGCCCTTTCCTATTCCTCGTACTATTCCACCCTGCGGGCGGGGACGCTCATGCCCATCGAAAGCTACTTGCCCCTCCTCGAGCGGTTCGTGGAGGAGGCCAAGCAGGTCGAAGGAAAGGCGATGGACAAGATCCGTGTGGTCGTCCTCGGCACCTTCTGCGAACAACCCCCCTTGGGCATCCTGAAGGCCATGGAGGATGCAGGATGTTACATCGTCCAGGACGAGGGACTCGTGGGAGAACGCTGGCTCGGAAGGATCCCGCTCCCGCAAGGGAAGGACCCCCTGACCGCCCTGGCCGAGGGGTACGTGTCCAATCCCAACGTGCTCACCGTTCGCTACCACCCCGGGCTCGACAAGCAGCAACGGATCCTGGAGAAGGCTCGCGAGCAGAAGGCGGAAGGGGTCGTCTTCCTCACGCCGAAGTTCTGCGAACCCGCCCTCTACGACTACGTGATCGGGAAGTCCGCGCTCGACAAGGAGAAGATCCCCTACCTTCACATCGAGTACGAGGAATCGGCCTCCAGCTTCGAGCACGCCCGCACCATGGTGGAGACCTTCGCGGAGTCCATCCTCTTCGACTGAGGCGGGCCAGCGCCGCCCCTCGGGGCGCCCGCTGCCCTAGAGGAGCCTTCCGCCGCGGACGACGGGGGTGCCGTCGACCGCGACCTCGGATCCTGCGAGCGTTATCCAACTCATGAAATCGGAGGAGTTGGTCCCCCCGAACTGCCGGTTCCCCCCCAGGACGAGGGAAACGCTCCCGCACTCGATGTTCTCGAGGTTGGGGACATCCTTCGCAGCGGGATTCAGACCGAACGTGAGCGAACCGGTGCGATCCTTCCCTGCGGTGGCCTTCTTGAACTCACGCGCAAACTCCTCCCCTCCTTCCTCGAAGGAGTATGAAGTGAGCTTGCCTTCGGAGAATTCCAGCGTTCCCCCGGCGCTCCACTCCCACCAGATGTTGGTACGGCGGTTGGCATGAATGCTCCCCTCGGCCATCTTGGAGTCGAGGGTGACATCGATGCGCCCCCCGGGGATCTGCGCCAGCATGTCCGACCGGCCGTAGCGCTTGTCCCGGGGATGCGGCCTCCCGTCGTGCAGTCGAGGGGCGAGCCCGGCCAGACCGACCGTCAGGTCGGTCCCGTTGGAGTGGGTGATCCGCACCTCCTTCCCGCGGGAGAGCGCCCGATAGAGCCGGGCGGCTCGCCGGGCCGTCTCCTCCGGGTCGGTGAGGCAGGCTCGCAAGATGTCATCCTCCCACTCGGTGCGGTCCAGGCCCCATTGCTTCGCCCTTCCCTCCGACGCGAACCCAATGGCTACCCGCCCGCCGCGGAGCCCCGCCTTCCAGGCTTCCTTGTACCAGGGCCAGAGCCATGCGACCGACTCTTCGAAGGCCTTCTTGGGAGCCTTCTCGATCCGGTCGGTGTCGCCGGGACCCCAGAAGTGCACGTAGACATCGGCGGCCTTCACTGCGGCCCACTCGGGGGCGCTCAACTGACCCAGAAGCTTGCTCTGCTTCCGTCCCATGGCTTGCCACCAGGCGTCTTCGTCCTCGTGGATGTGCAGGGTCTTGCCCCCCGCACGGCGGATCTCGTCGACCATCGCCCGGGCCATCGGCATCGTGTGGTCCCACGACTCGATGATCGCGTTCTCTCCCGGTCGGACCCGGAGATACTTGGTCACGATGTTGCGGGCCGCCGCGCGTTGGAGTTTTGAGGGTGCTTCGGGCATGCCGTCCCCAAAGGCGGTCGCCCGTATATAAGCAGGGTTAAACTGCCAAATTCCCACCGGTCGTGGACCCGGTCCCCCGGCCCTACCGGTGGTCCGAGGAAGTTCGTGGGCCACTCGGCCCGGCTACAATTCCTTCCACTGGGGTTTGCGCTTCTCCGTGAAGGCTCGGAGCCCTTCCACGGCGTCCGCAGAGGACATGAGCTCCCCGAGGTAAAGATCGGTTGCGGAGGAGAGCGCCGTCTCCCAGGGCTGGCCCAGTCCTTGGAGCACGGCCCGTTTG
Organism: Thermoplasmata archaeon; assembly: GCA_021809545.1. Classification (GTDB taxonomy): domain Archaea; phylum Thermoplasmatota; class Thermoplasmata; order Lutacidiplasmatales; family UBA184; genus JAJYEA01. Next base: position 10,006 of record JAKAYL010000007.1, on the reverse strand, counting down.
GAGAGCCGGAGCACGACCCCGCTGCGGCCCGAGAAGTTCTGGAGCCAGCGGGTGCGGGCCGAGGCGAGGTCCGCTTGGGGGACCACCTCGGTGACATAACCCATCGAAAGGGATTCCCGGGCATCGAAGGACGCCCCCGAGAGGAGGACCCGGTGCGCGTTCCGGACGCCGGCGAGAAGGGGATATAGGGCGGCCCCCACCGGGGGAAAGACCCCGACGGCCACCTCAGGCTGTCCGAAGACGGACCGCTCCGAGGCGAGGACGAAATCGCAGACCATGGCGACCTCCATGCCTCCCCCGAGACACTTCCCGTCCACGAGGGCGAGGGTGGGTTTGGGATAGGAGAAGAGCTTCCGGCAGAGCCCTACGAAGCCCTCGATGAGGGTGCGCGCCATGGGAGGAAGGTGCTCCTTCACATCCGCGCCTGCGCTGAAGACCCCGGGGATCCCTGAGGCGAGGGTCACGGTGCGAACGGCGGGTTCGCGGGACAAGTTGTCTAGCATCTGGGAGAGTTCCTGGACCATCTCGTGATTGAGGATGTTGAGCGGGGGGCGCTGCAGGGAGACGACGGCGTTCCCTTCCTCCACCGCGAGACCGATCGAGGCCATCTTCCCTCGCTACTTCTCCTCGGGGAAGACGATGATCTGCCGGCCCATCACGCGGCCCTTCTCGAGGTCGTCGAGCGCTTCGTTCACCTTTTCCAGCGGAAGCTTGCGGCTCACGAGAGGGGCCAACTGCAGCCGCCCCCTCCGGACAAGGTCCATGAGGACGGGATACTCCGCGGAACGGCAGCCCAGGGAGCCCAGGATCGAGATCTCGCGGAACATGACCCGGCTGGCGCGCAAGGTCCAGTCCTGCTCGCTGTAACCCACGGTCACGAGACGCCCTCCCGTGCGGACGGAATCGAAGGCGGCCTGGAGGGTGACCGGATTCCCGATGACCTCGAAGGCGGCATCCACCCCGCCCCGGGTCAGCTTGCGGATCGCTTTCGGAGCGTCCCCCTCCTTCGCATTGAGCGTTTCCACCGCTCCCAACTTTCGGGCCAGTTCGAGCTTGCCGGGATCGATGTCGACCGCGATCACCTGGGCCCCGAACGCGGCGGCCGCCTGGACCGCATTGATGCCGACCCCGCCGCAGCCGAAGATCGCTACCGTCTCCCCGGCCCGCACCTGTCCCCGGTTCTTCACCGCATGGAAGGGGGTCGAGAGGGCGTCGGCGATGAGGCAGCTCTCCTCGAGGGGCACTTCCTCGGGGATCTTGACCAGGGAGTCCTGGGGGGCGACGACCCAGGGAGCGAAGCCGCCGTTGATGTGATTCCCGAACATCACCATGCTCTCGCAGATGTTGTCACGACCCACGCGGCACTGGGAGCAATGTCCGCAGGAGATCACGGAAGGAAGGAGCACCCGGTCTCCCGGTTTGATGGACCCACCCTCGCGCGTCACCTTCTCCACGATACCGGAGATCTCGTGGCCGAGCGTGACCGGGGGAGGGTGGAAGGTCGGGGTCCCGTGGAGATAGTGGAGATCGGTGGCGCAGACGCCGCAGGCCACGGTCCGGATCAAGGCCTCGCCGGGGGCGGGTGTTGGGACGGGAACCTCTTCGATCGAAAGCGGTTGATGCGGACCTCGGAAGACCGCCGCCTTCATTTCTTAGGAGCCGGGAGCTTTACACCACACTTCAGGCAGAAGACAGCGTTGGCCGGGAGGTATTCGGCTTCGCAGCTCGGGCAGCGGCCCGAATAGGGGCCGAACGGATAGCGAGGCTCCAACCCCTTGCCGAGCTTGTCCCGGATCTTCCGGTAGTTGCGGGGACGCTTCTCCATGAAGGCGACCAGCCCCTCCATCGGCTCGACCGAGCCGATGTTGAGGGAGAAGAACTCCTTGGCGTGTTCCCAGGTCCCTGCCCAGACCATGTCCTTCCACCAGTTGAGATGGACCTTGAAATAATGGATGCTCGTCGGGGAGAGATCCAGCATCCGGTCGATGTACTCCTTCACCCGGGCATCGAGCTTTGCGGCAGGAACGACATCGTTGACGATCCCCCACTCCAGTGCCTTCTTCGCGGTGATCTCACTGGAGAGCATGACAAGTTCCGCGGTCCTCTTGATCCCGGAGTGGATCGGGAGCCACTGGGAAAGTCCTCCGATGGAGGTCATACCGACCCGTGGACCGGGCGAGAGGATCCGCGCATTCTCGACGGCCACCGCGAGGTCCCCGGCGGCCACGAACTCGAGGCCTCCGCCGGCGGTCGTCCCGTTGATGCGCGCGATGACGGGCTTCCCGCAGTGCATGATGATCTGGAGGAAACGACCATAGATCTCCCCCCACTTCCACCAGTCGTTGGGCTTCCGGCCATAGTTCAACGCATACTCGTCGACGTTGCCGCCGGTGCAGAAGGCCTTCTCCCCGGCCCCGGTGAGGACGATGAACTGGACGTCGTCGTCCCACATCGCATCCTCGAACGCCTGGACCAGTTCCTGGAGGGTCTTGAGAGTGTAGGAATTCTGTTCGGAGGGCCGGTTGATCGTGATCAGGACGGTGTGATCATGCCAGCCTGTTTCGTAAAGGATATCCTCAAATCTTCGCTTTTCCACCATCGATTTTCACCCTCGAGGGCGGGAGAATGTCCCTCTTCTTAAGCAAGACTGTCCGGCGGAATTCTACCACCACCTCCTGGCTATTGTTGACGACCTTGTCCTCGTAAACGGCGATCCCTGCCCCGGGCCGGGACTTGAGCTCCCGTTTCTCCGCGACCTGCGTGACGAGGCGGAGAGAATCGCCGGGAAAGACCGGACGCAGGAAGCGCACGTCCTCCAGTCCGATGAGCGCCACCAAGGACTCCCGGGTGTGCCCGGCGGCCGCCCACAGTCCGAGCCCGAGGGAGATCGACAGCAACCCGGGGACGATCCGGCGCCCGAAGGGAGTGCTCCGGGCGTACTCCTCATCCAGATGGATCGGGTTCCGGTCCCCCGTGAGCTCGGAGAAATGCTCCACATCGCCTTGGGTGACCGGACGCCACCCGGATTCGAAGCGGTCGCCAACCGAGATATCGTCGAAATACATGGACCAGGCTCCTCTCCTCCCAGTGGAAAGTGGATGGGCATATCAGGCTGTGCAAGGGGGGACGGGGCCTCGTCCCACCCCGGATTCCGCCCGAGGGGACCCGGCAGGTCCCTGCGCTCATTTCCCTGCCGAAGAAAGGGCGAAAGGTTCATCGGGGCACATGCCCGTAAAGGAACTGAGGCGGCTCCATGTCGGAAACGCACGAAAGACTGACCGAGACACGCGAGTTCGGACGCACACGGATGCACATCACCCGGGTGGGATTGGGCACCTGGGCCATCGGGGGCGGGGCGTGGGCCTACGCCTGGGGTCCGCAGGACGATTCCCAGTCCGCCGAGGCCATCCACCGGGCCGCCCAGCGGGGCATCAACTGGATCGACACCGCCCCGGTGTACGGGACGGGCCACTCAGAGAACGTCGTGGGGAACGCGGTCGCCCGACTGGAAACGCGGCCCCATGTCTTCACCAAGGTCTCCCTGATCTGGGACCAGGGCCGGCGCGTGCGCTCCAGCCTGAAGGCCGAGTCGGTACGGAGCGAGGTCGCCGCCAGCCGGGAACGGCTCAAGGTCGACAAGATCGACCTGTGCCAGATCCACTGGCCGGAGCCGGAAAAGGAGATCGAGGAGGGGTGGCGGGCGCTCGCCGATCTCAAGGATGCGGGCGAGATCGCCCACATCGGGGTCTCGAACTTCTCGGTGGCGCAGATGGAGCGGCTGGCCCGCATCGAGCCCGTGGAGACGCTGCAACCTCCCTTTTCTCTGATCCGACCGGAGGTGTCGAAGGAGATCCTCCCCTATGCCCAAGAGCACCACATCGGGGTCATCGCCTACTCCCCGATGTACTCGGGTCTCCTCTCCGGGACGATGACCCCCGAACGGATCCGGGCCATGCCCGGGGACGATTGGAGGAAGCGGGACCCAGAGTTCCAGGAGCCCCGGCTCTCTCGCAACCTCGCCCTCTCCGAGGTCCTGCGCGAGATCGGGAAGGGCCACGGAGCCTCACCGGGGGAAGTGGCCATCGCCTGGACCCTCCACCACCCGGCCGTCACGGCGGCCATCGTCGGAGGCCGGAGCGCCCACCAGGTCGATGGATTCGTGGGGGCGGCCCGCCTGCGCCTTACCCAGGACGATATCCAACGCATCCAAAGTTTCCAGAGCGAACAGCCGCCGCTCACGGCCTAGAGAGGAGACGGACGGGACCTTCCGGAACGGCGGGTCGTTTCCCCGCCCTCACACCATGATGGCGTGACGGCGCCGGAGCGAGTCTTCGTCCTCTCCCCGCGCCTTCATCACCTCGGCGATGAGGCCATCGCTCAGGCGGAGGCTGGCCGCCTCGAAGAGGGTCCCGAGGGGGGCGAGGACGGGGCGGCGCGGGTCCTCGGGGAAGGCGAAGCTGAGACAGAGCGTCGCTGCGTGGGCGAGCTTGCTGGTCGGGCGGGCCGTGATGACGATCAGCGTGGCCCCTTCCCGCCGCACGATGTTGGCCGTCTGGTTCGAGGAATAGCTCTCCCCCCGGTTGGAGAAGATGATGACCAGGTCGCCCCGCATGACGATCGGGGTCACGGACTCCCCGATGACGAAGGCCTTCATCCCGGCCTGGACGAGACGCATCGCGAACGCCCGGCCCACGATCCCCGAGCGGCCGGCGCCGTAGACGAAGATGGTGGGCGAGGTCGTGATGAGCGTAACGGTGCGGGCGATCTGGTCCGGGGCGATCCCCTTGAGCGCCTCGGTGACGCGGTCCCCGATGTAGCTTACGGCGTCCTTGAAACTGGAGCCGTCACTTCCTGCGGGCGGCATTCTTCTTGCCCTTTCCCGCGGGCCCGGAGGGCTTCTTCCCCTTGGGTGCGGCCTTCTTCGCCGGCTTCGCCTGCCCCTTCTTCCCGCCGGCCGTCTTCTTCCCGGCGGGGGCGGCCTTCGGCTTCTCCTTCTTCTGGGCCAGGGCGACCTGCTCGGCCTTCTTCTTGGCGAATTGCTTCCCCAGGGTCCGCTCGTAGAGGACGCGCAGGTACATCGCGTCGTGCTCCATGAGGGGCGAGGAGCTGATCACGGTGGCATCGAACTTCCGCTCGGTCAGGACCTCGGCGATGTTCTCGAAGCGGACCATCCCCTTCTTCACCGGGGTCATCCGGAACGTCCCCTTCCCCTGGATGTCCACTCCGGAGAAGTTGAGGTAGAGATCGCCCCGGCTCGCTTCGAGGAATTCCTGCAGCAGGGCCTCGATCGCGGGCTTGTCGTCGAAGAGGAATTCTTCGCGGACGGCGAGGTGGGGAACGTTGAGGATGGGGATCGTCCGCGGGACCTTCTTCACGAGCTCCATGATCTCGCGCTTGGAGCCCAGCACCTCGGGGTGGCCGTTGGGCTCGAGCCCGAGGAGGATCCGGGATCCCCCGGGGACCGAGTCGAGGATCTTGCGGATCTCCTTGAGGCGGTCGACCATCGCATCGAGGGAGGCGTCGGGGCCATCGGGCCCATAGAATCCCAGGTGGCTGAGGAGCACATCGGCCCCCATCGACCCTGCGAGGACGCAGGACCAGGTGAAGTTGTTCATGGTGCGCTTCCGGGCGTCCTCCCCGTTCAGGAGGTCCACGTAGTAGGGAGCGTGAAGGGAGAGACGGATGTCGACGGAGCGGGCCAGCACCCGGCCCTGGCCCAGGGCGTTGTAGTCCTTCGCCATCAGCCAGTTGAGGGTGGTGACCTGGCTCTTCTTCGTGAGGGGGCGGTCGAGGAACGCGGGCTCGGAGAGGACGTTTCCCCGGGAGGGCTCCCCGACCTGGATGATCAGCTTCTCGGGGAGTTCCCGAGGTTTCTTGCCGATCTCCTCCGGAAGGACGGCCCTCTGAGCCGAGCTGACCTTGATGAATTGGACCTCCATCGCGGTGAGTCCAAGGTGGTGTAAATCCACAATGCTATCTCTGAGAGTCCTACCTTTGCAAGAGAGCGGGATACCGCCCGGACCAAAACGTATCATAAGTCGGAGGTGCCACCCCTAGGCAAGCCACTTAATAGTAATATCCTATAAAGACTCGCCAGGCTTCCCTGAGTCCTTGTCCAGTTCTTCCCCCCCAAGGAAAGCCTGCTGGACAGCGGCGTAAAGGTCCGTGAGGCCCTCCTCCTCCCGGGCGCTCGTAGGGAGGAGGACCCAGTTGGGTTCGATGATCTCGAGGGCCCGGAAGAACTCCGTGGTGACCATCCCGTCAGACTTGAAGGAGGTGGCGGAGATCGCCTCGGCCAGCGCGTCGCGGGATTCCCCCCATCGCGCGAGGTTCTCCTTCTCGACCGGCTGGAGCAGGTCGGTCTTCGAGAGCACGTTCATCATGGGCAGTCCGAAACGGAACTGCACCGTCGCAGAGAGCAGGATGAGGGAGACGAAGCCGCTCGGGAACCGGGCCAGCATCGGATCGAAGAGGAAGGCGATCATGGAGCGGTCCCCCCCCAGTTCCTCGAGGATCGCCTTCGAGGATTCCCGGAAGGCGAAGAGCTCGACCTGACCCGGGGTGTCCACCAGCACGTAGTCCGCGTGGAGCGACTCCAGGGCATCCCGGACGGAGCTGATGTGCACCGCCACCAGGTCACTGGCAGCGATCTGGGCCCCGTTCGGGCCTAGGTTCGACTCGGCCATAACCTCCTCCAGCTTGACCCACTCCCGCACGTCCACGTCCGGAGTGAAGGAGGGATCCTCCATCCCAGGGTCCAGGTTGACGGTGGCCGTGCTGTACCCCTGCTCCTCCATCCAGGCCTTCATGGCCGTCGTGAGGGAGGTCTTCCCCGCCCCTGCCGTCCCGGTGAAATAGAGCGTGATCGGGTCCATGGTGTCCTCGGGGTCAGGCTGTGCCTCGGGAGGCGACGACCGCCTGGGCGAGGCGCCGGAGGAGGGCCGTCTTCGTGGTCCCCTTCGCTTTCTTCACCTTGAGCCGACCCCGTTCCTCGAAAAAGTCCCGGGGATAGTGCTTCGTCTCGATCTCCGCCTCGAAGCCCAGCTTCTGGGCGGTGGCGAGGAGTTCCTCCAGAGTGACCTCGCGGGGAACCAGCATCCCTTTCGGGACCCTTCGTCCCCCCGCGCGGCTGGCGCCGGTCAGGTATTCCGGATAGACGTAGATGTGATCAGGCATTCGGCGTCTTTCCCGCCGCCGCCTTGGGGAGCAGGATGCCGTTCAAGACGCCATCCTGGCCCGGTCGGGAGCGGATCTTGACGGTCCCGAGTTCGGTCTCGACCACCGCGCCCTTGGAAAGGATGTTCCGTTGCACGTAGTTGGGGTTCGCATCGTTCCGGACCACCGTCGTGGCCGTGACGGCCTTGGTGGACTTCGTGGTCGGATCGTAAACGTTGATGCGGTCAGCGGCGAGGATCCGGACCTTGCGGCCGGCTCCGCGGACCCGATAGAGCTTGAGCGATTGCTCCCCGAGGATGGGGAACTGCAACTCCCTCGCGATCTCGAATCGGCGCTTGTTCCGGTTCGGACGGAGCCTGCCGCCCGTCCGCTTGCGTTGGGAGCGTCCTTGCCAGATACCCATGAGTTCTTTGGTCCTCCGCCCCGGTGCCACAGCGCGATGCCTAAATAAGACTGCCCTTTGCGAGAGCTTGGCACAGCCGCACCCCCATGCGCAATCTCCTCGTTCTCGGTGTCCTGATCTTGATGGTATTGGCCCTCCCTGGGCTTCCCCCGGCCGCAGGCCACGGGGAGAGCCTTCCCGGGGTGCGCCCCCACTCCCGGGCCCCCGCCTACGTTCCTCCTCCCAACCTCCAGGTCAGCCACACCGAACCCCAACCCGCCGGCGAACCCACGGTCGCCGTGAACAAGTACGGGACCGTCATGGTGGACTGGGAGGAACAAGGGAAGCTGCAGGATCCTGTCGGCCCGATGGGGATGGCCTTCTCCCGGAACGATGGACAGAGCTTCGGGCCCCAGACCATATCGAAGGTCAACGGTTCCCTGTTCGAGTACGATGTGAGCACCGCGGCCAACTCGCCCAACGGGACCTTCTGGGTGGGGTACGGGGTCTGCCCCATCCCCGGTATGGGGTGCTCCTTGACCGGCACGGTCACTTCCCAGGACTACGTGACGGCGGCCTGGAACAACGGCACCCAGGTCTCCGCTCCGGACCCCGCCATCACCTACCCCGCCGACCAGACGAATTTCGTCGACCGGGACTGGGTCGCCTCCACTCCCAACGGGACCGTCTATCAGGTGGTCGACGATGCCAGCGGCGCCACGAACAACGTCTACATGTCCGCCGCCTACGACGGGATCCATTTCCACGCGCCCCAGGTCATCTACTCGAACAACGGGATCCCCATCGACGCCTTCGCCTGGAACAACTCCCTCTGGGGAGCCGCCGACATGAGCGCCAGCAACACGTGCGTGATCCTCCTTTCCTCGGACGGCGGCGCCACCTGGGCCGCCACCCCTTCCACCTCGCCCGATTGCGACTCTGCCCAGGGGGGGAACATCGAGTGGCAGGTGACCTTCGGGGCGGCCCACACACTGGACCTCACCTATGTGGGGCCCGCGGGGATCGAGTTCGTCTCCTCTCCGGACCTGGGAGCCACTTGGACATCCCCGGTCCTTCTCTCGGGCACTACACCCTCCGGGACGTCCTTCCAGACCCCGACCATAGCGACCGACCCGGCCACCAACGAGACCTCGGTCATCTGGCTCGACACTCGCGCCAACACCACGACCTCGGCCTGGAATGTGTACGAGTCCGACAGCTACAACAATGGCGGGAACTGGAGCTCCCCGCGCCTCCTTTCGGACCGGGTGGCAGGTTACGGAACCACCTTCTGGCCCGGGGACTTCATCGGAAGCACGCTCACCCCCTGGGGCACGGCCGCAGGCGTCTGGGGCGGAGATGACCCCAACGGAACACTCCAGACCTATTTCGCACAGCTGCCCCTGGAGGTGCCCCGCGCGGGAAACCTCACCGTCCATGTCCAGACCTCCAATGGGACCTCGGTGCCGGGGGCCCAGGTCAGCGTGCCGGGATATGGCTCGGCCCAGACCAATCTCTCGGGGAATGCCGCGTACAATGGGCTCGCCCCGGCGACCTACCAGGTCTCCGCTTTCTCTCCGCTCGACGGGTCCGGCTCCGCCCCTGCGACCGTTGTCGCCGGGTCTTCCGGGACCGTGACCGTGGTGGTGACGGGAGGGAGCCCTCCCCCGCAGATCCTTGGGTTCACCGCCTCCCCTAACCCGGACACGCTCGGAACCCAGGTCAATCTCACGACTGTCCTCACGGGAGGATACGCCCCGGTCTCCTACCGCTACCTCGGGCTCCCCCCGGGATGCGCCTCCGGGAGCCTCAGCACCCTCTCCTGCCTCCCCACGGCCACCGGCACCTTCTCGATCACGGTCTACGCCAACGATTCCCTGGGGCGCAGCGCCACTTCGCAGCTCGTCCTCACCGTTCGCAATGTGACGGTCCCCGCACCCTCCATTCTTGGTTTCACCGCCGTTCCTTCGACGCTCTACGTGGGGAATTCGACCCACCTCTCGGTGAACGTGACCGGAGGCACCCTGCCGTACTCCTTCGCCTATACGGGACTTCCGGCGGGGTGTACGAGCTCCAACTCCAGCTCCGAGAATTGCATCCCCACCCAGGCCGGGAACTACTCCGTCACCGTCATCGTCACGGATGCCGCGGGCAAGAACGCGAGCGCCACGACGACGCTCTCCGTCCGGGCGAAGCCCGTGCCGCCACCGGCCGCCCTCGCGGTCACCTCCTTCACGATCTCCCCGAACAACGTCACGGCAGGGACCTCCACGAGCCTCTCCGTCTCAGCGTCGGGGGGACAGGCCCCCTATACCTACCAGTACGCGGGGCTGCCCACCGGTTGCCTCTCCCAAAATCTCTCCCGGTTCTCGTGCGCTCCCAGCCAGGCGGGGCAATTCCGCATCACCGTCACGGTGACCGATGTCCTGGGGCACTCGGTCTCCGCGG
>JAKAYL010000002.1 GCA_021809545.1 Thermoplasmata archaeon | reverse complement strand
CTCGACGAGGTGGAACGGGGGGGCGAACGCTCCTTGGTCTTCCTCGAGGGAAGGTTCTCCCACGCCTTCCTGAGGGCTCCCAAACTGGGCCTATCCGGCCAGTTGCGGGAAGGAGCCCCCTGCGATCCGACCGAGAAGGAACTCTTCATCGGCCAGTCCGCGGTCTCCGCGGCCCCGGACCCACCGCTCTACGCCCGGGTCGATCTCGTCGGGGATGAAGCAGGCACGCCCCGCATCATGGAACTTGAGCTCATCGAGCCCGCGTTGTGGCTTCAGAACCGCCCCGAGGCAGCCTCGCAGTTTGCCCGAGCGATCCGAGCGCGGATCTCCTGAATCAGCTCGGGGGATTCGGCCCCCAGTTGACCTGTCCTGCCTGGGAGTCCGTCGGCGAGGCCAGTGCACCCCTCCGCCGTTTCCGGAGCCAGAGGGCCACGAGGGCGAGGGCGATCGTGCCGCCCACCGCCGCCCCCACAAGGAGGTAGGGGATGAGCCATCCGGATCCGTTGCCCCCCGTGGAGGTCGGGGGTGCGCTCACGATCGTGACGGTGGTCGAAGCATTGACTTCCGTCGTTCCGTAGACGACGGTCACGCTGACCGTGACGGTCCCCGGTTGAGCGGGGGCCCGGTAGGTGACGGTGCTTCCGCTGGAGGTGGAGAGGGTGCCCGTGTTGGAGCTGAGGCGCCAGAGGTAGGTCAGGTTCGTGGGGCAGGGGCCGCCCGTGCAGAGGGGCATCGCCGTAAACCCGGTCGAGCTTCCGGCCCGCAAGGTGACGTTGGTCGGGGAGAGCGAGAGGGATGTGAGGACGATCGATGGGGGTGGGGCCGTGCCCTGGATGGAGATGTCCACCGGGGTCGCCTCGACCAGGACCCCGTTGAGCGACACGTTCAGGAAGAGTGAGATGTTCCCGCTGAGGTTTCCCGCCGTGAAATTGACCTCGGGCCCCGAGTAGCTGTCGAGCGTGCCCAGCCAGTTGTTGAGGCTCCAAGAGTAGATGGCCCCGGCGGGGCAGGCCTGGGTGCAACTGAGGCGGGCGGTGAACGCCTGGGTAACGCCGCCCTTCAGGTTCATCGACGCCGGCGAGATCGCCGCCGCCGTGAGCTGCGAGGTGGCCTGGGTCGTGATGTTGATTGAGGAGGGCTGGCTCTGGATCGTGGTCGTGTTCAGGGTGGCGTTGACGTAGAGGAGATCAAGGCCCCCGATGGTGCCCGCCGTGAAGACGGTGCTCGGTCCTGTGAGGGTGCTGAGCGAGCCGAGACCCCAGCTCCCAAGGATCCAGGTGAAGTGGACCGAGGAGGGGCAGGCCGCCGTGCAGGAGGCGATGGCCGTGAACGTGGCGGAACCTCCTCCCGCGACCTGGGAGGACATGGGGCTGATGGCGACCGAGGTGAGGTGCACCGGGGGCGGCGCCTTGATGGTGATCGGGACCGGGGAGCTCTGGTGCGTCTGACCGTTCAGGGTGACATTGACGAAGAGCGAAAGGTTGCCTCCCCGGGATCCCGCCTGGAAGGTCACGTCGGAAAGCAGGGAGGAGTTGAGGGTGCCCAGGGTCAGGTTGGACAGGGTCCAGGAGTAGATCGCCCCCTTCGTGCAGGTGCCCGAGCACACCGGGGTGGCCGTGAAGGCGACGAGACCTCCGGAGGAGACGGTCGCCGAGGTGGGGGTGACCGTGACCCCGGTGAGCGGCGGGGGTGGAACGGTGGAGATGGTGATGATGGTCGGGGTGCTCGTGACCGTGGCCCCGTTCCAGTTAGCGGACAGGGACACCGAAACGTTCCCCGCCAGGGACCCGGCGGTGAAGACCACGTTGCCCCCCGTAGTCGAGGAGAGGTTCCCCAGGGAGTTGTTGAGCGCCCAGGTGTAGGCGATGCCCGTCGTGGGGCAAGACCCTCCGTTGCAGGAGGTGATCGCGCTCAAGTTGAGGCTCGTGTTGTTGAGGATGGTCGCGGCGGTGGGGGCGATGCTCACCGTCGAGAGCAGGGGCCGGATGGTGAGGAACACGGGGGAGCTCCGGACTACGAGCGAATAGAGCGTGCCGTTCGCGAAAAGAGTCACGGTCCCCGCCTTGGCTCCCGCGGTGAAGGTGACCGTGGGACCCGAGGTGGCGCTCAGGGTTCCCAGCGAGGAGTTGTTCAAGGACCAGGTGTAGGTGGTCCCCGAGGGGCAGGTTCCTCCGGAGCAGACCGGGGACGCCGTGAAGGACTGGGAACTGGAGATGTTCATCGTCGCGTTGGGAGGTGTGATCGCCACCGAAGAGAGCACCGGGATCGAGGAGAAGGGAGCGACCTTGGTGAAGGCCGGAGGGAAGCTCTGTTGCACAAGCGCGTTCGTGTAGTTCGTGTACGTGACCGTGGTGTAGGGCGGGCCCCCGGTGCCGGTACAGCCGGTCCAGGAACTGGAGTTGAGACACAGGTCCACGGGGACAGAGGTGTTGACCAAGGAGTTGGGAAAGGAGGAGCTCACGTTGATGTTGAAGGCCACGCTCCACTCGTCGCCGGGGTACATGTAGGTCAGGGGCCAGGACCAGCCGTGGCCCGTTCCCACGGGGTAGCTCCAAGCGCTCTGGCAGGCCGAGGTGATGTTGAGCCCGTTGTGCGAGCAGGAGAAGGCAAACCCGCCCATCCCCATGGTGAAACCCGGGGCGGGAGTGAACTGGAAGGAGCCCTCCCGCATGTGGCCGGTGAAGTTGTAGGAGATGGTGGTGGGAGGGAAGTTGATGTTCGTAAGGGCCCAGCCAAGGGAGGGATTGTTCGTCCACCCCCAGTTTCCGTTCGTGCTGGTCCGGAAGGTGTTGGTCAGATTCCCCGCGCCTCCGCTCCCCGAGGGGGCGGCGGCGCACGTGAAACCGACGCCGGTGTTCGTCGGGGTCGGGCCTTCCCAGCTCCCGCCCGTGGACTGTGCCAGGTAGCAGCCGGCGCCGAGGATGTTCTTCACGTCCGTGGCCGCGGTGGAGTTCGTCGTGAAGTAGTCCTTCGAATTGAGCTCGGTCATGCCATCCGCAAGGTCGATGGTGTCGATGAGGACGTTCTCGGACTTCGCCAGCGTGGCGATGTTGGCCAGCGTCTCCCCGGCCGGAGAGCTCAGTCCACTGCCGAAGGTGTAGGAAGGTTCGCTTGCCTGTGTGGGGTCACGGCAGTGGGTGGCGTAGTCGTTGTAGGTCACGCACCAATCGCCCTGGTAGGTCTTGTCCCTGGGGAGGGTGGAACCGATCCAGACGATGACGTGGTAGGTCGAGGAGTTGGACACCCAGCCGAGTCCCGAGCCGTGGAGCGCGCCATAGAAGGCAGTGATCATCGAGGAACTCAGGAAGTTGTCCGAGTAGTCGGAGTCCCCGTAGACCGAGGACGCGGGGACGTAGTTCGCGCCCCAGAGCGTGCCCGCAGTGGCCGCCGAGGTCACGGTGTTGGTGAAGGTGGTCGCCGGCTGGAAGGTGGACACATCGACGCTGTATTCCGAACCATCCCCGTCGTCATGGTCCGCCCCCTCGGTGGAGAAGTAATCCACCATGGCGAACGTGACGTGGGACGAGGAGGTCACTCCGGTGTTCTTCTGGGTGATCCCCTGGGTGATCTGGCCGACGTTGTGCACGAAGAAGGGATCCCCGTCGGACTCCTCGCACGGGCCGGAACAGGGCGAAGCCCCGTGCACACCGTTGCCGTAGTCTCCCGAGGAGGGATCGTAGGCGCCGTCGAAGACCGTGGTCTCCACGACGAAGACGACCTGCACCCAGGGCATGATGCTCGAGTTGCTGCTCGCGTTCACCCACATGTGGACCCGGGCGGAAGAAGGATCGGTGGAGCACGGGGAGGTTCCGGGTTTGCAAACGATCGAGGGGTTCACGCAGATCGTTGGGAGGAGGACTGGATTCGTGTTGGTCTGCTGCAGGGAACCGCAGGAGGAGCCCACCGCGGAGGAAGAGGCCGGCAGGGAGCGTGCTCCCAAGACGGTCGGGGAGGCAAGGGGGGTGTGGGCCGAGGCCACGGAGGACGTGGGTAGGTTGGCGGTCAACAAGATCGCGAGGATCGCCCCAGAGACAAGGGCCGTGAGGGCCCGTTCCCGGTAAGAACGCACCGCCAAGGGGCTTCGGCTCCTACCCGGATCGCACATGTGCAGGTAAAGAACGGATGCGAAGGGGTGTGTTCCAGCCAACGGGTGCCGGCCCGGGCCTCCTCGCCATCCCGTTTCGCAACACTGAGGACCGTCTTAACGCTTACCATGCTGGGATTCCGCACGGGGAAAGGGGGGTGGCCAGACGGCTGGAGGCGCAGGGCAACCTCCGGCTCGCTCTCGCAACACCTCTTATAAATCTCGCGAATCTAAGTCCCTGAGATGAACGCAGGCGAGGCCATCCACCTTCCGGATTGCACCCTCGTACCGGAGGAGCCCACGGACGAGGACTTCCTTACCCTGCTTCCCCGGGGGGAAGTGGTCCGGGCCTTGGCCGAGCGGGGCTTGGAAGGGGCCCTGGAGCTCCTCCGCACCGAGGAGGCGCGGGGAGGGGACCTCAGCCGGCGTATCGCCGGGTTCCGGGAACGGCTCCGCCGGCAGGCCTCCCGTTCGATCTCCCGCCTCACGCGGGACTACGAGAAGAAGATGGACGACCTCGATTCCGTCCGCGTGCGCTCGCGCCGCCTCCTCAAGGAGGAGGTGGAGCGCCTCCGCACTTCTCTCGACAGGGCCCGGGAGTTCTCCCGGGACTCCCTCGTCGGGGACGCCAATCTCCTCGAGGCCGTCCGATCGGCCCTCTTGCTTCCCTCGGACGCCTTGAAGGCGAGCCTCGAGGTCCGTCTCACCCTCTGGCAGAGGATCCGCGCCTGGTTCGCCCGGCTGTTCGCCTCCCTCAAGGGCCTGTTCCGCCGAGGCAAGAAGGAGGAGGAACTGCCGGTCCCGAAATCCAAGGGCCGCGAGCTGACGCTCGCGCGCCTTGCCGTGCTGGGCCGGTCGCTGACCCCGGAGATGACCGGAGATCTCTTTCAGGAGATGACCCCCGAGCAGTTGACGGCCCTCCAGGAGTCGGCAAGGAAGAACCTCCAGTCCCGGGAGCGGGATCTGGAGAAGAAGGACCGGCGGGACGAGGACAGCTATCGCCAGCGGCGAGAGAGCCTCGCCAAGGAGAGCGAAGATGCGAAGCGTCTTTCCGAGAAGACGGCCCAGGAGGAGGAGCGGAAGAAGGTGGCCGACCGGTTGACCACCGAGCTCAAGGAGCGGGGCTGGGTCTCGGAGCGGGGCAATCAATTGGCCGTCACCTACTCCCTTGTGGACCGTTTCGCCCGCCTCATGCTGGAGGAGCAGGAGAAGGCCCTCCCCGAGGGTCTCCGGCTCTCCTTGCGGGGCCAGGCCTCGACCGGGCTCTACGAACGGGGACGTCTCCGGGAGCGCATCGAGCTCTCCCGGCTCGACCTCCCGGGCTCGTTGCTCGCAAGCCGTCTGCGGGGATCCCGGCACCTCCTGGAGGAAGAGTCGTACGTCTACCGGGAGATCCGCTCGGAGAGCATCCACGCGGTGCTGCTGTTGGACGTCTCAGGTTCGATGGCGGAGGGGGGCAAGATCGTGGCGGCGAAGAAGGCGCTCCTCGCCCTTTACATGGCCATCCACCGCCGTTACCCGGACAGCATCATCGACATCGTGGCCTTCGACAGCCAGGCACGGGCGCTGGACCTGGTCCAGCTTTGGGAGGCCCAGCCCGGTTCCTTCACGAACACCGGGGCCGCTCTCCAGATCGCCTACCAGTTGCTCCAGTCCTCGCGGGCGAGCCGCAAGGAGCTTTACCTCATCACGGACGGGCTCCCCGAATCGTACATCGACCCTACAGGGGTCGTCAAGAACGGGAATTTGGAGAAGTCCCTCGCCTTCGCCCTTGCGAGGGCACGGGACCTCTCCACGGTCCAGACCTTGGTGAGCACCCTCGTGCTCCTGCGCTCCGACAACCCTTCCTACGAGCGGGCCGCTCGGGACATAGCGAGCGTGCTCAAGGGCTACGTGGTCGTCACCGACCCGCGCAAGCTCGCCTTCGAGCTCCTCGTGCGCTTCGCGAGCGATCGGGTCGTGGAGATGCAGATGGAATCCGAGGGACGCCAGCCTTCGGCCGTCAAGCCCCCCTCCGCCGCGGAGGCGATGGCCCGGGGAGGGACGGCCCGGGAACGCCGTAAGGCCCGCCGCCAGGCCCCCTCCGAAACCGCCTGAGGCGCCGTCCCTGGCCGGCGGAACAGAGGGGACTACCGGGGGTGCTCCTCCTCGTCCTCGGGCTCTCCCTTGTCGTCCGAGAAGGGGAGGAGTCCGATGTAGGGGGTGCTCCCGTCCGAGGTCTTGGGCGAAGAGGAGCTCTTTCGCTTCTTCTTCTTGCCCCGTCCGCTCCGGAAGGCGAGAAGGAAGGGGGCGGCCGGCACTTTCTCCGGCTCTCGGGGTGAGTTCTCCGGCGGAGGGGGGCTCGGGGGAGCCGAGGTCGCGGGGGACCCCTTCGATTCCTCGTGGAGCAGTCCCATCTGCTTTTCCCACTCCAGGTCGGACTCTGTGTGACTTGGCTCCGGGCCGAGGTAGGACGGGGTCGAGGGATCTCCATGGACCCCCTTCTCGGACGCTCCGAACCCGGTAAAGCCCCGGGAGCCCTCTTTCGTCTCGATCTCCTTGAAGTCCTTCTCGCTCCACTCGATCCCGCACACCGGGCACTTGAGATCCGAGCCCATCGGGACCCGGCAGACAGGGCAGTCCCGGGGCACGGAGGAGGTGATGGAGGGGGGAATCTCGCTCTCGACCACGACCGAGACGGGCACGCCGGTGGACCGAGCAAGGGGTACGGAGGCGGGAGGTTTGGGTGGAACAGGAACCTCGCCCCCGAAACTCGGGGAGGAGGATGGCCCGGGGTACGACGAGCGTTCTTCTTGTTCGTGAGGCCGGCGGGGCGGGGCCTCATCCCGGGAAGAGGAACGGGCCGCCAATGCCACTGCGACGATCACAATGATGAGGAGGATCGCGATGAGTAGGTAGGCCTCCGAGGTCGGGAGCCCCAGGAAGGTATCCGGGGCCGGCTGGGTATGGTTCCCCGGGTGCTGGGTGCTGTTGTTGAAGATCATGAAGTTGATGAAGACGGACAGGGCGTGGCCGGCAATGCTCACGTTCCCGTGGGACGGGGTGGCGTTGTAGCCGTTCTCCGGTCCGATCGCGTAGGCGTAGGTCCCGTTGGTCTCTTCGAAGGAGATGGAGGTGCTCCCGGAACTGTTGGTGTGCGAGTTGATCGTCACCTGCCAGACGGTGCCTCCGGGAAGCCCGCTTTCCGAGAAGGTGAGTACGTAGGTCCCGGGCGGGGGGCCGATCCGGGTGAAGTTGATCTGCACCAGCACGGGTTTCCCGGACACCCCGAGCAAACCCCCGCTTGGGGAGGAGGAGAAGCCAGTCGGGCTTTGGACGCCGTACCGGTAGGAGCCGTTGAACTCGGAGGTCGTGATCTGGTTGGTCATCGTGGAGAGGGTCTGGTTCCCGATCGCGATCCCCCAGATGAGCCCCGATGGAAGGCCGTTCTCCGAAAAGGTCACGGAGTACTGCGGGGGGAGGAGGGCGTTGAACTTGATCGGCTTGGTCACCGGACCTCCGCTGACCGTTTGGTTCCCCGAAGAGGGGGCGATGAAATACCCCGGGATCGGGGTCACGTTGAACGCGTAGGTGCCGTTCGACATCGCGAACCCGATCGAGACGTTGTGGGAGTAGCGCAGGAGCCCGTTGTACGTGACCGACCAGTTCGTCCCTGCGGTGAGCCCGGACTCGTTGAAGGAGACCAGATAGGTCACGGGAACGAAGGCGAGGGGCGTCTCGTTCAGGGACGCGTTGGCGACGATCACTTTCCCGTAGTAGGGCAGGGAGGTCTGGTGCCATCCGTGCACGTCGGAGATGTTGTAGGCGTAGGAGCCGCTCGGCTCCCGGAAGATGATAGAGGTCGACGTGGAGGATTGGGAGCTCAAGTTGAGCGTCACGGTCCAGCTCGTGCCCGAAGGGAGCCCCGTTTCCGAGAAGGTGACGGGATAGGTCGTGGCGGAGGGAAGAGACTTCGCAGATTCTCTCAGAGTGGCCGCGGAAGATACGGCAATGGAGGGCGGAGGGGGCCCCATCCCGAGGCTGAGTGCGACGCCCGGGGCGGCCACGAGCAGGGCGGCCACAAGGGCTATGAGAAGGAGTCTCATGAATGCTGCGGTATCGTAACAGAACCTCGGCATATTAAGGCGTGGCGCCGCGTCCGGAGGCAAAGTGGGAACCCCCGCCCAACCAGCATAAATATCGGCTGGGTTTTCGTCCCCCTATGGCCGCGAGACCCCCTTCTCCTCCTGTCGAACCCTACCGGATCAAGGTCGTAGAGAAGATCCGCCTCCTCACCCGGGAGGAGCGGGAGTCGGCGCTCCAGCGGGCCCACTTCAATCTCTTCAACCTGACCTCCGACGAGGTCTACATCGACCTCCTGACGGACTCGGGCACCTCGGCCATGAGCGACCGGCAGTGGGGGGCGCTCATGACCGGGGACGAGAGCTACGCCGGGAGCCGCAACTTCCAGCACTTCGAGAGGACGGTGAAGGAGATCACGGGGTTCCCTTACATCCTGCCGGCCCACCAGGGCCGGGCGGCCGAGAACATCTTCTTCTCCTCGATGGTGAAGCGCGGCGACATCATCCCGAACAACATGCACTTCGATACGACACAGGAGCATGTCCGCCGGAACGGGGCGCTCCCTCTCAACGTCGCGATCAAGGAGGCCTACGACCCCACTTCCAACCATCCCTTCAAGGGCAACATGGATCTCCCCATGCTCCAGCGGATCCTCAAGGACGAGGCGGGCAAGGTGCCGCTCGTGATGATGACGCTCACGAACAACACCGGCGGCGGACAACCCGCTTCCCTGGAGAACCTTCGGGAGGTCTCCCGGATCTGCCGGGAGGCCAAGATCCCCTTCTATCTCGACATGTGCCGGTGGGCGGAGAACGCCTTCTTCATCCGGGAGCGGGAACCGGGGCAGGCCTCCCTGGGGATCGCCGAGATCGGCAAGGAGATGTTCGGGCTCGCCGAAGGGGCGACGATGAGCGCCAAGAAGGACGGTCTCGTCAACATCGGGGGCTTCGTGGCCACGCGTGACCCGGCCCTGTTCGACAAGATGCGCGAGCTCCTCATCGTCTACGAGGGGTTCCCTACCTACGGGGGCCTCGCCCGCCGGGACCTCGAGGCGATCGCCGTCGGGCTCAAGGAGGCGATGGAACTCGACTACCTTTCCCACCGGATCTCCCAGGTGCGCTATCTGGGCAAGATCCTTGACGAAGCGGGCGTGCCTTTCCTCCACCCGCCAGGAGGCCACGGCATCTATCTCGATGCCGGGGCGTTCCTCTCCCACATCCCCAGGGAAAACCTCCCCGGGCAGGCTCTTGCCGTGGAGCTCTACCGCGAGGGTGGGGTCCGATCGGTCGAGATCGGAGGGGTCATGTTCGGGTCGGGCTCGGACGGGAAGGACCGGATGGAGCTGGTCCGCCTGGCCATCCCCCGACGCGTCTACACTTCGAGCCACCTCGCCTACGTGGCGGAAGTGGTCAAGTCTGTCTTTGCCCGACGGACCTCCGTGAAAGGGTTCAAGATGGCGGCGGCCTCCGAGAGCCTCCGGCATTTCACCGCCCACTTCGAGCCCCTCTGAGCGGGGGTTCGGGTTATAAGCGGCCCACGGATGTTCCGCACATGTTCGGGCCGGTCCTTGCCCATGTGAAGTTCCGGGGCACGATCCGGGAGCGCTCCGTAGAGCCGTACCTGGAGATCCTCTCCTTCGTCCGGAAGAAGAAGAAGTTCCGGGGTTTGCTCTGGGACGTCTCCAGCGGGGGCGGAGACGCCGTCGCCTCCGAGGATCTCTTCCGGGCGGTCCAGCGTGTGGCCCAGGTCAAGCCGGTGGTCGCCACCATCGGTTCCTCGGCCGCCTCCGGGGGCTACATGGCGGTCCTCGGGGCCCAGCGGGTCTTCGCCCACGAGGAGTCCGACGTGGGCTCCATCGGGGTCTTCATCCCCCACATCTCGGTCGCCGGCCTCCTCAGCAAGCTCGGCATCGAAGTGGAGCTCCTTCATCATGGCCGGCACAAGGACGCCTACCAGGGGCTGCGTCCCCTGACCGAAGAGGAGAAGGGCAAGGTGCTGGCCGTGGCCCGTGTGGGCTACGACTCCTTCATCGAGATGGTGGCCCGACAGCGGAAGTTGCCGGTCCCGCGCGTCCAGGAGCTTGCGACCGGGGAGTTCTGGAGCGGGAAGCAGGCTCTGTCGCTCGGACTTGTGGACGCGCTGGGGGACCGGGAGGACGCTCTGGAGCATCTCTCGAAGCTTACGGGGATCTCCCCGTCGCGGGCCGTCCAGGTGTCTCCCGCCATCCCCTTCCTCCGGAGGATCGCCCCTTTCCTCGCCCCAGGGATGTCCGACGAGGTCGGCCTGGGTCTTCGCCGGGCCGTCGAGGAGACCCTAGAGGACCTGGTCGTCCAAGAAGGCCGCCTTCGCTGAGGGCTGGGCGCGCTCCGGTTCGTCTACGAGCTGCCGGGTCCTTCGGACCAGGCTGCTTGCTCCTCCGGGGGAGCGGCCGGTCCCTGTTCCGTAGCCTGGGGCTGGCCCTTCTTCTTCCTCATCATGAGGACGAGGCCGGCCACCACCGCCACAACGACGACCACTCCCACGATGATGTAGAGGTCCATCGCGGGGAGCCCGCTCGGGGCGGGGGAGGAGGGGGGCGTGACTACGACTTGGATGACCGAGGAGTTACCCGTCCGGTACCCCGTCAGGCTGGCCGAGGCGGTCAGCGTGAAGGTGGTGGCGCCGTTGACCTTTGGCGCGGTCAGGGCGATCCCGTACCCTCCGGTGCCGTTGGTCGTTCCGCCTAGGATGCCTCCCTGCCATAGAGGAGAGCTGGTGAAGGAGACCGAGGCCCCGGAGACCGCCTTGCCGCCCGAGCTCACCTGGACGAGGAAGGTCATCGAGGCGCCCGCCGTCACCCCGCCCGCGGGCACGGGGAGGCCCGTCGGTCCGTTGATGGTCAGCACTACGTTCAGGAGCGGCAACGGGGTTACCGCGACCGTCGTCGAGTTGGAACCGCTGAGGGCCCCGGTCGAGTTGGCGTAGATGCGGAAGGTGTAGTTCGTGGCGGTGCTGAGGCTCGCTGGCGCCGTGAACGCCACGGAATACTCTCCCTTGGCCACCGACTTCGGGGCTGGGGTGTACCCGCTCACTGACGGGGAGACGAGGACCGTGTTCGTCGAGCCCGACAGCGGGCCGCTCGAGGTGTTCACCCAGAAGAAGACGGTGGTGCTCTGGCCGCCCAGGATCGTCGCGGGGGCCGCGTGGGTCGAGACGGAGATCTGGGTGGGGTAGATCGTGAGGATCGATGACCCTTTTCCCGCAGCGTAGAGGGTGGTTCCACCGGCGGGGTAGGGTCCGGCGGTCACGTTGAGGGTCAGGTTGAGCCACGTGGTCGAGGGGAGCGCGGGCCCCGTCACCGTGGCCGTGAACGCGGCCCAGTTCCGGCCGGAGGCGCTGTAGACGAAGGAGAGCGAGGTCCCGGGTGCGGGACCGTAGACCCCGAGGACCGTGATGGCGGAGGCGGGGGTCGGGACCGCGAGAGCTGCCGAGACGTTCGCCGTCACCGTCGTGTTCTGCCCGGGGTTGATGATGGAGGGGGAGCTGGAGACGGTGACGGAGAAATTCCCGTTCCAGAGGAGCCCTGCCTGGCCCGCCGCGCCAGCGCCCACATTCCCGAAGACTACCTCTCCCCGTGGGGTGGAGGCGTGCGTGAACTGGCCCTCAACGCCGATGGTCGAGTTCCAGGTCCAGGCGTAGGAGTAGTCCGAGAGGATCCATGCACCGCCGGACTGGAAGAGGAGCGCCTGGGGGCTGACAACGTTGGACACCGTTCCGTTACCGAAGACGCCCATGAGGGGCATCGCGGAGACGCCGAAGATCGTGGTGGCGGCGTTCGGGGTGCCGAAGAATCCGGAGGCCGAGGTGATCCCGAGGCTGACGCTCCCGTTGGCCGGGGAGGCGGAGCCGTTGACGATCGGGCTCCCACCCATGTCGAACGTCCATATCCCGGAGGAATGGGCGGTCATGGCCAGCTCCTCTTGGCTGCCGGAGGCCGGCCGCTGGAGGTTCGAGATGTAGAGCTTGACCGATGCCACGGTCCGCACGAAGTAGTAGGGGGCGGTGGTGAAGGTCCCCCCGTTCATCCAGGCCACGATGCCGACTCCGGCCTCTACCGTGCCGTTGAGGGGCTCCTGGATCCCGACGAACTCCGCTTCCTGCCCGGAGATGACGACGTCCGTGGCCGAAGGAACGGTCACGTTGGTGGCGAACCCCGTGGTCCCGGCGATGCCGGACTCGGTGGCGTAGGCGATGGCCTGGGGGGTGAGCGCCCCGAGGGGATGCACGTTGCCCCAGAGGGAGGCGGCCTGACCGGGGAAGACGATGGTCCCGCCCTCCGTGACGGAGTCCGGAAGAAGGGTGGAGACCTGGTTGTGACCCTCGATCCCGATGGGGTTGCTGAGGTTGTAGGTGAGCGCGTTCCCGGACGTGGGCCGGTAGGAGGTCACTCCCGAGGGCCCCACGGCGATCCCGATGGCCGTGTGGGAGATGATGGGGGCCTGGCTGAAGAGGTTCTGGGAGGTGTTGAGTTGGGCGAGGACTTGGGAGGGGTACACGGAGTTCGACCCGTTGTGAACGATCCCCATGGCGGAGGTCACGTTGAGCTTGTACGTGCCGTTCATCCAGGCGCTTGAGCCCTTGACGACGTTTCCGTTGTACTCGAAGTTCCACCACTCTCCGGTGCTGTGGGTGATGGAGAAATCGTAGGTGGAGCCGAGGCTGAGCGCGTCGGTCTGGCCTGTGACGAACGTGCCGTTCGCGAGGAACGCGACGGCTGCAGTGAACTGCACGTTGGCCACCGACCCGAAGGCGGCGCCCACGAAGGCCGTCGCCGTCGCGTTGGTGGGTTCCTCGATCCCCAGGATGGCGCAGAGCTTGGCCGTGGTGGTGTTCATGGAAACGACGAAGCAGCCCGTGGAGGGGACGGCGAACTTGGCGGGGAGCGTGATGGTGGAGTTGATCCCCGTGTTGTTCGCCACAAGGGGGTCCTCCGTGAAGGCCCCGACTCCAGAGACCCCGAGGAAGCCGCCGACGGCGGTGGGGTGGGAGAGCAGGGAGCGGAGCGTGGACAGCGCCGTGGGGCCGTGGACTGCGACTACGGGGTGGGATACCGGCGCCCCGGCAGCGGAGGCTCCCGGCAGGAATGGCTGGATCGCCATCAAAGCGACGACCACTGCGACCAAGGTCCATTCGGCTCGGCGGGCTCCTGTGGCTTTCGACCAGCGGCTCATGGTACTTTGGGTCCCTCGGGAATCCCCGGTCCACCGGGGAGAGGAGGGGAAGATCCCGGGGCCGGCTCCGCGGGGGGTACCGGTGCGGGGAGGGAGTGCGGGGCCTCGGTGTTGACGAACAACTTCTCGGCCTGCGTATCGATGGGCAGAGGGGGCGGGGTCGGCCCGATCTCCTCCTCTTCCACGCCCGCGGCCGTGCGGTGCTTCTCGATCTTGCGCATGACGAAGAGGACCCCGATCACGAGGATGGTGGCCGCGATCAGGATCGCGACGGCAGCGTAGGGGTTGAACACCAGCTTCCCCGAACCGATGGGGGCGGTGTTGGCGGTGAGGATGACATTGATCGCAGAGACCGGCCCGCCCCGGACCTGGAAGGAGACGGTGGCGGACTGATAGCCCGCGGCGGACCCCTCGATCTGGTAGCTGCCGTTCGGCTCGTAGATGAGGAAAGCACCGGTGCTGCTCGACTGAACGGTCGCGATCGTTGAGCCAAGGGAGTTCTTGATGGCCAGGGTGGCTCCCTTGAGCAATCCGCCCCTGGCGGAGAGCACTTCCCCGCTCACGGGGAAGAGACAGGCACTCTTGCAGGCGGCGGTGCTGGACGTCACCCATACCGAAGTGGTGTTGGAGCCGGACATCCCGTTGGAGACCACCGTGGCGACGAGATCCTCCATCGTCGAGGCGGTGACGAACGGAGCACGATAGGTCACGGTGGCGGGGCCGGTGGAGGGGATGGCAAGGACGCTGTGGGAGAAGTTGCCGCCCAGGGTGTCGACCAGCAGCACGGAGACCCCAGGTTGGGGGGCTCCGGTCGTGGAGTTGTTGGCCCAGAGGCTGAGGGTCACCGAGGAGTTCCCTGCCATCTGAGGCACGTTGAAGGAGGAGTTGAGGGGGGCGGCGACCCGGAGCGCGAGCAGGACCAGCATCGGCTTCACCTTGGATTTCTCCAAGAGGATCGTGACGGAGGAGGTGTTCCTCCAATCCACGAAGACGGTCGCGGTCCCGGGAAGATAGGTGGTTACCCCCGCAGAGATCGTCGCGGTACCGGTCGGGAGATGGAGGAAGAACTCACCGGCCGAGTCGGTCGTGGCGTTCGAGCTGACAAGGTCAAAGCCGGTGACGAAGGCCCCGCTGAGAGGCTGGTTCGTGGCGGAGTCGAGGACGTATCCTGTGAGGACATTCCGGGTGTAGTACATCACGACGACGAGGTTCATGGGGCCTTTGACCGTAAAGGTCTCCGACGTGGAGTTGAACGCCGGGTTGAGCACCGGGTCGGCGACGGTGTAGTACGCATGGAGGGAGTAGGTCCCGTTCAGGAGGTAGAGGAGGAAGGCTCCTCCGATACCGCTCGTGGCGGAGGCTTGGATGGGCCCAGAGACTGTCACATAGCCACCCCTGAGCGGCATGTGGGTCTCCGTCTGCATCACACCGGAGATCTTGTGCGCCAACCCATACTGTTGGATCCACGTGATCGAGATGTTCTCGTCCTTCAGCGCGGTTCCGTTGACGGTGACCCCCACCGTGTTGTTGTTGAATCCCTTGGCCGTGGCGGTCAGGGTGTAGGTCCCGTTGACGAGGTAGAGGGTATAGGACCCATTGACCGCGGTGGTCGTGGAGCCGCCCGCATTGTTCGCCGTAACGGACGCACCGGGTACCGGTGCTCCCGTAGAGAAGTTGAGCACGAAACCGGAGACGGGGTACTTGAGGGGGAGGGCGTTCCTCATCGAGTTCACGAGGTTGGCGGCATCGGGGCTGCCCCATCCCGTAGTCGGGTCCCACCCGGTCGCAGCGGAATAGCCCTTCGGGTCGTTGTTATTGCCGGCGAGGATGTCATGGAAGGAGGAGCCGTAGGCCACGGACTTCCCGATCGTGTAGATTGGGTTGTCGAGGAACCCGGGGGCGGTGGTGTTGTAGTGCCGGTTCATGGCTTGGAGCACCACGCTCATCGTGGCTGCGAACATCGGGGAGGCGAGAGAGGTTCCCCCCGTGGGAAGCCAGCCATACCCGGGGTAGTAGATGTCCACCCACGTCGCAGCGTCCATGGCGACGTCGGGGACGCCCCTAGGGTTGGCGATCGGCCACGTCGGGGGCTTCGGCGGCTTCCAGCCCGCCCCGGTCATGTTGGCCTGGTACACCGGCTGGGTGTAGGCATCGCTCCATCCGCCCCCGGTACCCCAGCTGTTGCCGCAGGAGGCGCCCGGGCTGTAAGCGGTACTGTTCCAGACGTACTCGCCCGACCAGTTCCCGGTCGTGTCGGTGGTGATGATCGTCCCGCCGACACCCACCCCTGTCGGAATGGAGGCTGGGTAACTGACGTTAAGGCCGCTCGAGGGATCGCCCGGAGAATTGTTCCCCGTCCCTCCGCAATCTCCGGAAGAGGAGAAGAGGGTGACGCCTTGGGCGGCCGCCTGGTTCCATATGCTATCGAAGGGGCCACCCACTCCGGGGGAAACCCCGAAGGCGGGTTCGTTGGCTCCCCAGCTGTTCGATGCGACAAAGACCCCGCTGGAGGCATTCGCCCAGGTGGAGTCTCCGCCCGCGATGTCCGCCCCGGAACTGGAGGCGCCAAAGTAGACCTGGATCGTCGCATCGGGAGCCATGGCATGGGCCCAGTCCATGTCGAGTACTGTCTCCTGGGACCAGCCCGACATCCCGCTGGTGGAAGAGCAGCTCGTGCCCGGACCGATGAAGCTGAGCGTGGGGGTAGGCAATCCCATGGCCGAGGAGAACGTGTCGACAACGCTGGTGTAGACGGACGTACCCGAGTCAAAAGAAGGGTCGCACATCTCGTCGAGGCCGATGGTCATCCCCTGTCCGAGGAATCCCTTGGCGAAGAGTGGGTTCTCATTGTAGGCTTGCTGCATCCAAGCGGCGGACATGGTCGGTATGACCTGGTCCGCAGCCTGGCCGTTGTCCAACTGGGTGTCGGTGACATTGACCGACAACTGCATCGGGGGAGTGAATTGGTTCGCGGCGTGCACGTACGTGTGCTGCACCGTTTGCGAAAGGCTCGTGGAATTGGTGGAGAGGACGGTTCCGTCTCCGAAATTCCACTTGTACAGGCACGGAGCGCAGGACCCGCCTGTGGGGAGGGTGATCGAGGCCGTGTAGGACAAGCTCACGCCGGTGATGGGCGTGATGTAGGTGGCTCCACTGTACGTGAAGTTGAAGGAAGGGAGGGCAAGGACCACGGTGATGGTCCCGGCAGCGGGACGGGCGGAGGAGGGCAGGAGAGTGGGAAACGCCTGATGGGTTATCGGGCGGATGAACGTGTCCAGTCCCGTGATCCCGCCCACGACGGAGGCGAAGGTCGCGGGAAGCTTCGCCTGGGTTCTTGGGGCCCAGGCCGTCCCTTTCCCGTCGTGGTAGAGGTACAGCGTCACCGAGAGGGCTTTCTCCATGTGCGCCACCGTCCCATCCACCGTAAGCAGGTCCCCGATCCTCGAAGTGGTCAGCCCGGAGGAATGAAGGTAGGACTCGAGCGCGGTGACCTTGGCGGGGTCCGGGCCGTAGTTAGTTGAATACTCGGAAGGGCTGAGCGGGGATCCGTAGTACGCGCTCCCGGCCGAGCCCTGCGACTTGATCAGGGCGGCGAGTGCGGCGGGGTTCTGGGAGGCGAGCGTGAAAGAGATCTCAATGTTCTGGGAAGGGGAAAGCTTCCCGATCGGGGCGAGGGAGGCGGAGGCAACCTGGGTCGGGAGCTGCGCCTCAGGAGACGAGGACAACGAGGGTGACGCGCCCGGGATCAGGGAGGAGGCATGAGCGCCCGGCGCCGCCGTTCCGACCGCCAGAAGAATCCCTCCAAGGACCATCACCACCGTTAGGGCGATTGCCACGAGAGGGCTATGCATTGTCATGGCACCATTGCCGAACAGTATTTTAGAGTGTGCCATCCGAGTCGACAGGACGGGGAGGACCGGGGAGACCGATCCCTTCCTCCCTCGTGGAATCCGAACCCGCTCTCGAATCCGGAGCGCGCTTCTAGGTACTACGTACGCCTTTCCAGTCCCACGCCCCTTTCGGTTCTCTCCCAAGAAATTGGGGCGGGGGCCGTCGAGTTGGTCGTTCGCCATGGCAACCTTTTTTAGCTGCATGATATGCTGTAAGCACCCATGAGTTGGGAACGCAAGCGAGGGTTTGGCATGGTTTGCCTCGGAAATCTTCCGTGCTGGACGCTCGGCCGGGCCGCCGAGAGTGCGGCGTCGAGAGGTCTCCTCCCCGGTGAGCGCAGGTGTTCCCCGCAGCTAACTTCAATAGGTGATCTGCAGTGACTGGGCGAGTGGTCCGATTGAGATTCTTGGTCGTACTTTTACTGCTGATTGTTCTGGTTTCTTCCGTCATCCTCTCCGGGTCCACGCACTCGGCCGGCACCCCTGCTCCCGCGGTCGTGGTTGTCCCGTCCCAGGCGGCCGCGCACAACGTCCCCGCGGCGAGCAACAGCACGGTTTCCCTTCCCTGCTGGGCCGTGAACGCGACCATCTGCGTTGCGATCAACGAAACCCATTCGATGGCCGATAACGTTGTACCGAACAACCCGCCCGGGACCGGTGCGGACTACAAGAACTATCCGAACCCCGGGGACAACATCATCTTCGATGTCTATTCTCAGTTCAACCTGACCAAGGCGTGGGGGGGCACCTCCACGACGGGAGAATACACCGGGACGAACGCCTTCCTCTACCTCAGCGTCATGGATGCCCAGTGGAACGGTATCCACTGGTTCTGCACCTGTGACGGGACCGTCTGGCACGCCAACGCCGGCCAGAACTGGGCCCCCAACAACGTGACTCAGGTCAACAAGACGCTCCGAATGATGGTTTTCCCGCACACCCCGGGCGCGGATCCAAACGCCACCAGTTGTGCCGACCAGGTCTCCTGGTACAATTGCACGATCTCGACCCACTTCCTCTACTACATGGAAATCAGCGGTCTCGGACAGAGCGGGACCGGTTACGCGAACAATTTCCCCGCAGGAGCGTTCGTCCAATGGAACGTCACCTCGGCGCACTATGGTGCGAACGGGAACATCTACTACAACAGCACCTCGAACAACTTCGGTTACTTCAACTACTTCGTCAAGGGCGCCTGGTACTGGTCGAACGCCCGTCCCATCGGTTGCAGCCCCTCGGGCAGCACCCTCATCCCCGTCTGTTATCCCAACACCCCCGGCTCCCCCGTCAACCCCAACTGCGTCCTCCAGAACGGGAACGAGTCCGCCTCGGCGTTCGGATGCAACCTCAATGTCCAAGTGACCCCCGTGGGGCAGCCCACGGTCGGCACCACCGTCTACATCAACATCTCGACCAACAACACCTGGCAGATGTACAGCGACGGCAAGCTCATGGGAGCTACCCTCTTCGCCACCGCGTACTACCCCAACGGCACTTTCTGGATGAACTGGGAGGCGGGTCTCCGGCCCGGGGCCTCGGGGTGGCCCTCGGACAATGCGACCGTCACGCTACCGTCCGCCTTTTTCCAGTCCACGAACTATACTCTGGACTGGTACATCCAGGCCTACGACCAGGGGAGCGACATCATCCAGTCGCAGAATTACACCGAGGTCACCAGTCATATGGGGCTGTTCACCAACTCGAATTTCTCCCAGAACATCAACCTCACCACGGTTCCCTCGGATATCGGGAATGAGTCATGGAACGGGAAGCTGGCTAACGGCACCATCCCCGCACTCCAGGTGGACCAGACCCTGAACGTTTCGATCTCCTCCATCAATCCGGTAGTGCCCATCTCGGAGGCCATCGCCATCCTGAAAGTCGTCTTCCCACAGCAGAGCAGCGCCCCGGTGGGCGGGCAGTACACCATGCACCGGCTTCAGGGCACGACGACCCGGTACTACCTCGACTTCCCATCCATGCCGGCAGGCACGAACGTGAGCTTCGTCATCGTGGCGTATGACCAGGCCGTGGAGACCGTCATTTCCCACACGTACGACTTTTACATCCCTGTGATCGCAAGCCCGCCGGGCGGGATGGGCTTCTTCTACGTACAGGTTTACGACAACTCGACACAGCACTTTGTGACCGGGGCCAACGTCTCCATCGTCGGTGACGCCGGAATCGTGCAGATCCAGACCTCGACGTTCGCAGGCCTCGCCTATCCGAACGTGACGGGGCAGCACTTCACCCCGGATTTCGTTCCGGCGAACACCTCCTACACCATCACGGTCACCTACCTCGACTTCAACGCGTCCGGAGAGCCGGCCGGGACCCACTCGCTGCAGGTCACGATATTCCTCACCCACATCATGAACAAGACCTTCCGCCTGCTGGCGGGGCCAAACTACGTGGTGGAGGAGAAGGGGGACATCATCGAGTTCTCGATGAATGTGCCGCCGGCCCCTCCCACCTTTGCCGAGGGGGTCTCCCCGACAACGATGTACTGGGAAGCCCTCGCCGGGGGCCTCATCGCCACGGCCATGATCTATCCGATCTACACGATCTGGCGCGGGATCCGGGCCAAGGCGGAAGCGGAGGAGAAGAGGATCACACTATGAGCGGTGCTCCCCATCTCCGATTGGTCCTCCTCTCGGTCGCTTTGTGTCTCCTCATGTTCCTGGGGGGATGGTCCCTTCCCATTTCCTCCTCCGTGGCTGCGAGCGCCCCCGCCTCCGCAGACGCCAGTGCACCCTCGATCGCCCTCGCCCCCTCCGTCACGCTGACCCCGCACGACACTCCGACCGGGCCCTGTGCCAGCCAGACGGACATCAACGATTTCAACTCGAACTTCTCGGTGACCTTCACTCCCTACCCGAACATCGGGTACGCGAACGTTCCCGCCGTGAACGTCTCGCAGTTCGATCCCCAGATCGCCCTCACCATCACGGTCACCCCGACGGGACAGGCACAGGGAGTCTCGATCCTCCAGGCCCTTCTCACGGTATGGGCCACGGGATGGAACAACGGCACCCTGAGCTCGACCCCGCCCACGGCCCCGGCCATCTGGAACCTGCCGATCACCAACGGGACCCAGGCCACGGGGATCCTGAACGACATGAAGTACTTCCCGCCGGGAGCTCACGTCTACTTCAACCTCACGATCACCTCGGCCCCGACGTACACCCAGGTCTACTCCCCGTGCCCTGCCGGCCCGGACCCGACCTGGGCGAAGAACAAACCCGAGCCCACCTGGCAGTACATCGTGGCGGGAGGCTGGCCCTCCTCCGCGTTCCTCTCTGACATCCAGCTCACCGCCTTCCCGGACATCTTCCATGGCGTGTACCCGGGCCCCTTCCAACCGGTCACCATCACCATGACTTCCGTAGGGGGTTCGACCGTGCCCATTGGGGGAGCCAACATCTACTACAACGTGACCTACACCGATACGCTCACCAACAACATCTCCAAGGCTACGGGGGGCCAGGCGTTCACCCCGGGCAATTCCACAACGGCCCATGTGAGCGTCGGGCCGTACTACTCCGTCGGGAACCTGACCACCATCCAGTTCTACATCAAGGCCTGGACGCTGTGGTCGGGAGGGGCGGTGAACTTCATCAAGAGTCCCTCCTACAATTACCCCGTCACCAGCGGGGGCACCTGGTGCAATACGAACTACACCTTCTACCACTTCCTGAGCTTGTCCACGGCCCCCTACTCCAACATCACGGCCCAGAACAATTCGGTCGTCCCCGCGGGCCAGCCGGTGAACGTTTCCGTCGAGAGCAACTTTGCGAACACGACCATCGCCTATGCCTACCTGCACTTCCGCGAGGTCGTCAAGGGTCAGTCCAACGGGGGCAGCGTGAGCACGATGCCGATGTACCGGGCGAACGCCACCACGCAGTACACCGGCGACAATTTCAACTCGATCACCCATCCTCCCTTCGGCCCGTTCCAGCCGGGCTCTACGATCACCTTCTGGGTCGAGGCGTTCGACAACCTGCGCTGTTCCATCACCTCGAGGCAGTACACGTTCCACACGTCCCCCGCGCCGCCCGCCATCGTCAACGGGCGGACGTACTTCTATGTCGTGGCCTATGACCTGGGGACGCATTCCTATGTCTCGGGCGCCCGCGTCCAGTTCGCCAATCACACGTGGGTCGACAACACCTCGACCAACGCCCTCGGATTCGCTTATCCTAACGCTTCTGCGTCCAACTTCCCCGTCTATCTGCGCCTCAATCAGACCTACAACGTGACGGTCGTTTGGGACGGCCAGACGCAATTCGTACAGTATCAGTTGACGGCCACGTCCAACAAGACCCTCACCTTCTACTTCAACAGCCATCACACGGTGCCGCCGGTCTATTCCCAGAGTGTCTTCCCCTTCCCTCCGGCCGTGATCGTGGGGATGATTCTGGCCACGGCCATTGTGGGACCGATCTACCTGCTCTGGCAGGAGATCCGCCGAAAGGCCGAAGCTGAGGAGAAGCGGGTGACCCTATGACGATCCTTTTCATGAGGAGAATGCGAATGCAGGGGGAACAGAGCCAATGAGCGGACAGCCACCACAGGATCCGAACAAGAGACCGCGCCCGCCGCAGGGATGGCAGCCTCGACCCATGCACCCGCCTCCGCCCCCACAGGGTGGCAATCCCTATGCCTCCATGTACGGGGGATTCTACCCTCTGCAGGGTCCCCCCGGTGGGGCCCCGGCAGGGGTTCCTCCTCCGAGACCCGGCCCAGGCGCCCGCCCCGGCTACCGGCCCGTTCCCCTGCGGCCCGGCGGTCCGGCTCCGGCCATGGCTCCGGGAGCCCCTCGCCCTCCCTATCCTCCCGGACGGGGCCCGCCCCTCGCCATCCCTCCCCGCGGGGGTCCCCCCGCTCCCCGTCGGCCTCCCCCGAAGAAGTTCGGGATGTCCAAGGAGGAGATGACCTTCTTCGCCGTCGGCTTTGCGCTCATCATCGCGGGGCTCGTGGTCGTCGTCGGCTACAACTTCGTGGTTGGGACGCAGCAGGCCGCTTCCTTCCTCGGGACGAGCGGGGCGGAGATCAGCGGAAACCCCGCCAACTCCTTCGTCAACCTGACCCAGAACGTGCAACCGGGACAGACCATCGTCATCAACGATCAGATCAGTTGGATCTACTACAATTCTACGGCCGGGGTTACCCAGGTGGAGTATGCCACCATCAACTATGCCAACCAGAACCCCGCCGGGCAGATCGCCAACCACACCTTCGGTACCTTCCAGGGTAACATCGCCAACGTCTACCACGCTGGGGACAGCATCACACTGACCTTCACCGTGGTCCAGGGGAACCAGCCTGGCAGCAATGCCAGCTACGTCGCGCTGGACGCCGACTGGAACGCAGCGAACAGCGCCAACGCGAACGGCTACACGGGGCCCCAGGCCTATGCTATCGACCCGGCCTACATGCAGCCGAGCTTCTACGGCATTGCTCCGCTCTACGGGGGACTTGGGATCTTCCTCGCCATCGTCGGAGGCCTGACCCTCTTCATCTCCTACTCGTACCCGGACAAGCTGAAGAAGTTCTTCAAGGAGTCCGTGAGGGACCCCCACGGCCTCGTTATCGGTCTCTTCTTCATCCTCTCGCTCCTCGTCCTGGTCTTCCTGCCCTTCTACCCCTGGTGGATCGTGCTGATCTTCTCGATCGTGTTGGCCATGCTTTCGAGCAGGTATCCGCAGCTCTCGCTCTTAGTGCTGGGTGTGCTCTTTTTGGCGGAGGTGGGATACCAGTCACCGGAACTGGCCCTTGTCCTGCTCCTCCCCCTCATCCCGCTCTTGGGGGCTTCCCTCTTTGACTGGAGGATCGGCATGGGCGCACTCTTCGTCCTGGGTCTCGCTCCCTACGGGCTCTCGTTCGTGGCCCCAATCTTCCTCGCCATGGTCTTCTCGCTTCTGCTCGGGATCGGGGTGGCCATCGCCGGAGGACTCCTGGTGTCCCTGTTCGTCACTCTCGGGAACCTCCCGTTGTTGGGATGGCTCGTCGGGCCGTCGGCCAACGGTACTCCCACTCTCGTGAACGGACACATCGAACCACTGAAGCCCACCATGTGGATGTGGTCCCCGCTCAACTTCGGGACCGCCCTCGGAAACCTGACCGCCCCCAACATGACCGTGCTCTCCGTCGGCAGCCAGGGGCTGAGCGCCCTCATCTGGAGCCTGGTGGGGATCGTCACCTGGTGCATTGCCTGCTCGCTCTCCCGTGAGATCGTGGCCGACCGCACCAAGATGACCATGAACCGCTGGATCATGAACTCCGGTGTGGGTGGCGGAGCCATCGCCCTCGGTGCCCTTGCGGCCCTCTCGGCCTTCGGGGACCTCTCCTTCTACGCGTTGACGATCGTCCTCATCATCCCCGCCACGCTCGCCATCACCGCGGGCTCGATGATCGTCCGGGAGGACTTCCAGGGCTACTTCACCAGCAAGCTCGGAGGCGCCGCGGTCGGAACGCGGGTCAGCGAGATGAAGGGGCTCGCCAAGACCACCTTTGAAATGGTCGGGGGCCTGGGCGATGTCAAGGCCGACATCAAGGAGTCCATGATCATCCCGCTGATGCGGAAGGATGTCACCAGCCGCTTCGGGCTGGAGCCCCCCAAGGGGATCCTGCTCTTCGGGCCTCCCGGATGCGGGAAGACCATGCTCATGAAGGCCCTGGCCAACGAGCTCGGGGTCGAGATGATCTCCGTCAAGTGCTCGGACCTGATGAGCAAGTGGTACGGTGAGTCCGAAAACAAGGTCGCCGAGCTCTTCAAGACGGCCAAGGAGCGGGCGCCGTGCATCCTGTTCATGGATGAAGTCGATGCGCTCGCCAAGCGCCGCGACCTCTACAGCGCTGACGATGTGTCCCCTCGTCTTCTGTCCATCATGCTCTCGGACATGGACGGTCTCGACAAGTCCTCCGGGGTCATCGTGGTCGCCACCACGAACAAACCGGAGATGATCGACCCGGCCATGATGCGTCCGGGGCGGCTCGACAAGATCATCTACGTGCCCCCGCCCGACTTCAATGAGCGGACGGACGTCATCAAGGTCCACCTCTTCGGGAAGCCGGTCGCGCCCGACATCGAGCTCCCGGAGATCGCGAAGAAGACGGAGCGGTTCTCCGGCGCCGACCTTGCGAACCTGGTGCGCGAAGCCGCCACCATGGCCATGAAGCGCTCGATGATGACCGGGGCCCCCTCCCTCATCGCGATGGAGGACTTCCGGACCATTCTGCCCCGCATCAAGCCGTCGATCAGCCTGCGGATGATCGAGGAGTACGAGCGGATGAAACTCGACTTCGAGCGGAAGATGCACCAGGTCCAGCGGGCCGAGCGGAAGGTCGTCGTCAAGTGGGACGATGTCGGAGGCCTGGAGGACGTCAAGAAGGCGCTCCGGGAGTACGTCGAACTCCCGCTGACCAAGCCCGAGCTCATGGAGGAGTACAAGCTCAAGACGGGCCGGGGCATCCTGCTCTTCGGTCCGCCCGGGTGCGGAAAGACCCACATCATGCGGGCCGCCTCGAACGAACTCAACGTGCCCATCCAGATCGTGAACGGGCCTGAGCTCGTGAGCGCCCTGGCCGGTCAGAGCGAAGCCGCCGTGCGCGACATCCTCTACCGGGCGCGTGAGAACTCCCCGAGCATCGTCTTCTTCGATGAAATCGATGCGTTGGCCAGCAAGGACTCCATGAAGACGCCGGAGGTTTCCCGGGCCGTCAGTCAGTTCCTGACCGAGATGGATGGGATCAAACCCAAGGACCGGGTCATCATCGTGGCCACGACCAACCGGCCGCAGATCCTGGACCCCGCCCTCCTACGGCCGGGCCGGTTCGACAAGATCTTCTACGTGCCCCCACCCGACCTCAAGGCACGCGCGGACATCTTCCGGATCCAGCTGAAGGGCATCCCCCTCGACGGTGAGGTCGACGTCGACCTCCTCTCCCTCGGCACCGAGGGGTACTCGGGCGCGGACATCGCGAGCATCGTCGACGAGGCGAAGCTCATCGCGCTGAGAGAGCAGCTCCGGCAGGAGGCCGCCCAGGCCGACCGGTTCGAAGGCCGCTCCTCGCCCGCGACCTCCCAGCTCCGGGACTTCCTGGAGAAGGGTGCTCCGGCCGGCGCGAAGAAGGTCATCGGAGTGAAGATGGCGAACCTGCTCGAGGCTATTGGCAGGACGAAGTCCTCGATCACCCCGGAAACGCTGGAATGGGCGCAAAGCTTCATCCAGAGCTACGGGACGAGGGCGTGAGGAGAGCGTAGGCAATGGACACCACGCTCTTCATGATCGCCCTCGTGGCCTTCGCCGCCCTGTACATCGGGATCGGAGTCTTCCTGCTCTGGTCCCTCCTGATCACCATGATGGTGATCCTGGCGTACCTGGCGGCGCGCTACGGGCACGTGGTCGAGAACTACCCCTACAACGTCTCGGAGACCCTGACGAGCATACTCCTGATCGCCACGACGTGGGTCGTCTTCATCATCGTCGGGCCGAAGCCGATCCCCTTCGTCGGGTCCTCCTTGCTCTACACCACGCTAGCCGAGGACATCTTCTCCTCCATCGCTGCGGTCGTGATCGTCTTCGCCTTTGTGGTCTTCATCATCCTGGCCGTGCTCGTGCCCCACTTCGAGCGCCGGGGGGGCATGGGAGCAGGGGGCAGCGGGGGCGGCGAGGGAGGCAACCTCACCGTGGGTGCCTGAGCACCACCTCTCCGCTCGTGATGGCCTTTTAAGGGGCGGCCCTATGGGCTAACGCCCTAGACCCATGGACAACGAACTGACCCTCCAACGGAAGCGCAAGCTGGAGCTCTGGGCCCAGCAGGGAAATCCTCGTTACCCCTACGCCTACCGCGAGCGCTCCCCCTCCTCGCAAGTGCGGGAAGCCGCCGGGAAGCTCGCACCCCAGGGAGTCGACAGGGAACGGAAGTTCCGGGTCGCCGGGCGTCTCCTCCTCCTGCGGAAGGTGGGAAAGAACACCTTCGCTCCCCTTCGGGACCAGAGCGGGGACCTCCAGCTCCACTTTCAGGCCGACGTCCTGGGAGAAGCGGAGTACGACCGGGTCACCTCCGTCTTAGACGGCGGGGATATCGTAGGCGCCGAGGGGTGGGCCAGCCGGTCGAAGACCGGGGAGCCCTCGCTCCTCGTCGAGCACCTAGATCTCCTCACCAAAGCGCTCGCCCCTCCCCCCGAGAAATGGCACGGGGTCAAGGACCCGGAGTTCCGGATGCGGCATCGGTACGTGGACCTCTTCACCTCGCCCCAGGTGCAACGGACCTTCTGGGCCCGCTCGGAGCTGACCCGGGAACTCCGGTCGGTGCTTCACCGGGAGGGCTTCCTCGAGGTCGAGACGCAAGTGCTCGGCCGCGTGGCCTCCGGGGCCGCCGCCCGCCCCTTCGAGGCCCACTACAACTACCTCGACGAGGACTTCCGCCTCCGGGTCTCGCTCGAGCTTCCCCTGAAACGGCTCCTCATCGGGGGCTACGAACGGGTCTTTGAGATCGGCAAGGTCTTCCGGAACGAGGACATGGACTCCATGCACTCCCCGGAGTTCACCGAGCTCGAGCTCTACTGGGCCTTCGCCGACTACGAGGATGTCCGCGCCCTGGTGGAGCGCCTGCTCCACCACTTGGCCGGGAAGGCCCGCGACCTTCTCCCGGGAGAGCGCACGGAGGGGCTGGTCCGCTCCTTCACCCCTCCCTTCGCGAGGGTCGATTTCGGGGAGGCGCTCGAGAAGGAGAGCGGCATCTCCGGGATCCTCGACCTGCCCGTGGACCGGTTGCGCACCATGGCCCGCGAGGTGGGAGCCAAGATCACGGCCGAGACCCCCGGGGGAACCTGCCTGGAGAAGCTCTTCGCCCACTATGTCGAGCCCAAGCTGGTGGAGCCCACGTTCGTCTACGACCATCCGGCGTCGACCACTCCGCTCGCCAAGACCCACCGGTCCAAGCCCGGGCGGGTGGAGCGGCACGAACTCTACTACCGCTCGATGGAGCTCTCGAACGCCTACAGCGAGCTCAATGATCCCGAGGACCAGGAACAGCGCTTCCGGGCCCAGGCGGCGGCCAAGGGGGACGACGAGAATTTCGCCTACGACGCAGAGTACGTGGAGGCCCTGCGGTACGGGATGCCCCCGGCCGGCGGGCTTGGGATCGGGCTCGACCGGATCTGGATGATACTCCTCGGTGCGGAATCCATCAAGGACGTGATCCTCTTCCCTCCCACCCGGTCGAAGTAGCCGTTATATTTGTCCGAAGTTGTATCGGGTCATGGCCATGGAAAAGATCCTGTTCTCGGAAGCCCGGAAGATCGCAGAGAAGAAGGGGCTCAAGCCCGGCCTGGTGAAGGGGACCGACGGCATCCAGTTCACCAAGGGCAAGAACGCCCACGTGGAGCTCATCACCTGGGAGGACTTCGAGAAGCACCTCAAGAAGCGCAAGCTCGCGGTGTACGAGTCCGGCGGCTTCCTCAAGGTCATGAAGGCCTGAGGCGTCGTTCTCCCTCATCCGTACCATACATTAACTAGCACGGCGGCTCTCTCTATCCCCACAGGGTATCCGGGGGCCACATGTCGGAAGCACCGCTCCAGATCGAGGGTTTGCGCGTCACCTATGGCGACGTCGTCGCCGTGGAGAAGCTTGATCTCGGGCTCCGGGAGGGTGAGATCTACGGTCTCATCGGGAGCAACGGCGCGGGCAAGACCTCCGCCATCAAATCCGTGATGGGGCTGCTCGTGCCCTCGTCGGGGAAGGTCCGGGTCTTCGGGAAGGACCCCGTCCCCGAGGGGATCTTTACCCGGTCCGTGACGGGGTACGTCCCCGAGGTGTCCATCCTCTACGATGCCCTCACCCCCCGGGAGTACCTGGAGTTCGTCGCCAGCGTCCGGGGCCTCAGCGGCTTCGACGACCGTCTGGTCGATTTCACCCTGGCGCTCCAGATCGACGGGGAGATGGACCGGGCAATCTCCACGCTCTCGAACGGGACGCGCCAGAAGGTGCTGGTGGTGAGCGCCCTCCTTCACCAGCCCCGCCTCCTCATCCTGGACGAGCCCTTCAACAGCCTCGACCCCCGCTCGGTGCGGATCATGCGGGACCTCCTCGGGGCCTACGTGAAGAACGGGAAGCGCACCATCCTCTTTTCCACGCACACGATGGAAGTTGCCGAGAAGCTCTGCCACCGGGTGGGAGTGCTGGACCGCGGGCTCCTGCGGGGGGAGGGTACCCTGACGGAACTCCGCCAGCAGGTCGGCCTCCCGTCCGCCTCGCTGGAGGACATCTTCCTCGAGCTCACGACGGACCGGGAACAGCTCTCGAAGATCGTGAGCCGTCTCGAGGCCGCCTAGACATGGACTGGAAGCAGCGGTTCCGTGCGGCGAACATCCTCTACCGGGAAGTCACCTTCCAAGCGATCTACGCCCTGAAGAGCGGGAACGTCTTCGCCGCCAGCGAGCGAAAGAGGGG
Organism: Thermoplasmata archaeon; assembly: GCA_021809545.1. GTDB lineage: Archaea > Thermoplasmatota > Thermoplasmata > Lutacidiplasmatales > UBA184 > JAJYEA01. The sequence continues at coordinate 134,605 of JAKAYL010000002.1, read as the reverse complement.
GGAGGAGGGACCCGCCCGCGCCCAACGGAGGGTCTTCCAGTCGAAGATGACCGTGGCCGTCCTCTTCATGCTCACCTTCCTGGCCTCGTCCTTCGCCCTCTCGACCGGGCGGAGATACTTCCCGACGACCCTTTCCCCGGTCTACTTCGACGGGGCCATCATCTCCCTGGTCCTTGTCGTGCTCTTCTCGCTCGTCTGGATTACCGGGCTGCAGGTTGCCCTCCCCTTCGTCTCTTCCCAGGCGACAACGGCGCTCCTCGTCCTCCCGGTGGACGAGGAGGATGCCGCATGGATCTCGTTCCTCGCCTTCCTCCGCCTCTTCGATGCCCCCCTCGTGACCGCGCTGATCTTCTTCCCCATCGCCGTCGGGTACGGGATCGGGTCGCTCTGGGCGGGTCTCGCTGTCGTGCCCGGGGTCGTGAGCACCGAGATCTTCGCGCTCTCCCTCTCGCTCCTCACAGCGAAGTTCTTCTCCCGGAGCGTGAGCGGGGCCAGCGGGGGGAGCCTTCGGAGCCTCGCCGTGCGGTGGGCCTACCTCATCCTGTGGACGATCCCTAGCCTCGTGATCACGATCTTCATCACGTTCTCCTACCAGATCATCAGTGCCCTGGGAAGTTGGGAGAACGGTGACCCAACCCTCCTCAACGTAGTGTTCGCACTGTTCCCCTTCCCCTTCGGATACCTCTCGGCAGCCACCGCCGCCCTGTCCGGAGATCCGCTCAGCAGCTTCCTCGTCCCCCTGGCTCTCGCAGGGGCTTATCTGGTGCTTATGGCGCTCTCGGCGCGTTGGCTCCTCGATGCTCCGATCGCGCTCAGCCGTGTCGTCAACGTCTCGGGAGAGCGCAGTATGAATTCCGCTCCCCTGGTCGTGAGCCGCCCGACGCTCGCGGTACTGAAGAAGGATCTTCGGATCGCTTCGCGCACCCCTGCCTACGCCTTTCTGCTGCTCTTGCCCCTCCTCGACGCGTTCGTTCTGGGCCTCTTCACCTATTTGGGAAGCCCCGCTCCCGTTCTTGCCGAGAGGTACGCTTTCGCCGGGGTCACCGTCGCCGTGCTCCTGGCCACCTTCTTCGGTCCCGTCTTCTTCGCGACCGAGATCATCGGGTTCTCACTGACCCGGACGCTCCCCCTATCGCAACGCACCCTCATCCTGAGCAAGACCCTCCTCATCGCCATCGTCTATCTCCTTGCGTTCGCCGTCGTCGCGGTCTTGGTCTCCTCGAAGGTCCACAACTTCCCTTCCTTCGTGCTCTTCGCCCTCCTGGAGCTCCCGGCGGTGGTGGCGGCGGCCCTCCTCGAGATCGGGGTCCTCCTTGAGCGGGCCAAGCGGACCGGGGTCCCCATCGCGAGCCTCTACAGCGGGGCGTGGTGGACCACCCTGGTCGTGCTTCCTGGCCTGCTTGTATCCGCGGCCCCGCTTGCGGTCTACAATTACCTCTCCCTTCCCTACCTCCCCCCGATCGCTTGGATGGCGGTCACGGCGTGCCTGATGCTCATACCGATCGGTGTACTCGTCCTCCGTGGAAAGAACCTTCCCATCTAGGGAGGATTCCGGGCTTGCCGATCTTCCTTAGACCTTCGAAAACAGGATAACCCGGAGGAGGCTCTGTTCTCCATGGACGCTGGGCTCCGGATCGGCTGCTCCTCCTGGACCTCGGACGCCTGGTGGGGGAGAATCTATCCCAAGGAGATTCGGCCGGGGGATCGCCTGGCACTCTATTCCAAGGTTTACGATACCGTTGAGGTCGACTCTTCCTACTACCGCGACCCGGGGTCCTTTCTCCTGCACCGATGGAGGACAGTGACCCCCGAGAACTTCGTCTTCACGCTGAAGTTTCCCCGGGACCTCATGGATATCCGCAAACCGCTGGACACGGAGAAGATCCACACTTTCCTGAAGAACGTCGAAGCACTGGGACCGAAGCTCGGAGCCCTGCTCCTCCAGTTCCCTCCCTGGGTGCGTCCCGGGAAAGCTACGAAGTACTTGGACTCCCTCCTCGAGATCCTGGACCCTCGCTTCCGGTATTCCATCGAACTGCGGTCCGCGGAGTGGTTCTCGGGGAGCCCCTGGGAAGATCTCCGGAAGCGGCTCAGCGATCGTCAAGTCGCCTTGGCCTGGTCCTACCTGACCTATGTGGAGATTCCTCCGGAACTTACTTCGGATTTCGTGTACCTCCGGTTCATCGGGGACCATTCCAGCATCCCCGCCGAGACCCACGGAGAGATCCGGCAGGACCGTACTCAAGAGATGCGGCAGTGGGCCAGGAGGCTGCAGGAGGTCGAGGACCGCACCCACGCAAGGTATGTGTACTTCAACAATCACTTCCAGGGATTCGCACCCGAATCCGTGAATCTCTTCCGGAAGGAGTTGGGGCTGCCTTCCCTCAGGTACGACCTCGCGATGGGTCCGGCGCCGCGCTCTGAAGGAACTCTAGCGACAAAAGGAGCATAAGGGGTGAATGCGATACAATCTCCGATAAGGATGGCTCGAAGACCATGTTTCCTCCCCCTCAATTTCCTAGAACTGCTGGGATCTCCAGAGTTCTCGTCTTTCCGCTGCTTGCCGCCGTCGTCCTGCTCGGGTCGCTAGGTGCGATCTACGGCCCCTCGTCGCTTTCCTTGAGTTCGCCACAGGGGTCCACCGCGTGCGACCACACCCTTTCCCGGGCCCGCGTTGGGAACGGTACCACCGTCGAGTGCTTCCTGAACGGCACCACTTCCATCACCTGGATTCCCTCGGCCCTCACCGTGCCCTACAACTCGACTGTGGTCATAGAGGCGGGGGCCGTGGGTCTTCCGCACAACTTTGCGCTCGATAATGTCCCCAACGATCCGATCCTTGCGAATTGGACCGCCCACGCCTCGACGGTCTCTCCCAGCCAGTTGGACTCTTACTTCGCGAATCATACTCTGGTCGGCCTCTCTGTGAACGCCGGGGGTACCAACCGGTCAGCCCCGACGGAGCTCCCCTCGGGGGCCGGAACCTACTATTTCGTGTGCCTCGTTCCGGGCCACTTCCAGGCCGGAATGTGGGGAACCCTCACGGAGGGCAACGTAGCCCCCTCAGGTTCCTCTGGCGCACCTTCCCTGACCGCATCCTACCTGCTCTTCGGGGTGATCTTGGCGGTAATGGTTGCGGTGGCCGTGATCTTCCTTCTCACTCGGAAACGGCCACCTCACTCGACTTCACCTCCCCCAACTTCGGGCAATTCAGAGAACGTCCAATAACGGTGGCGGGCACACACCTACCGTCGATGCAGGTCATCCCGCAGAACCTTCCGAGAAGTGCAGGTTCCCGGCAACCTGGCTTGGGCGTCCTATCCTTCTCCAGACTGCGTGACGTTAGGAACGAACGTCACCGATTCCGTCTCGCCCCGCAGGACTCGTACCACAATTCTTGGCAAAGGTGCCCCTCTGCGACGGGGGTTGCGAACCCGCTGCGGGATACCGGTCCCAGGGACCGTGTCGCCAGGCAGAGGCAAAATCGCCAGTCTTGAGCGCGGTAACGAATCTGAGTTAATGGTGTTATATCTCCACCCGCCTCGTTTCTTTCCATGAAGAACCGAGATCGGCGTGTCCGTACTCCCGAGGAGGCCCTGCGGAAGAAGACCCGTCCCGAGAGCATCGTCTCGACGTACGGCTACGACCCGCAACGCTCCGAAGGAGCCCTGGTCCCTCCCATCTTCCTTTCCTCCACTTTCGTCTTTTCCACCGCCGAGGAGGGCGAACGGGCGTTCAAGATCGCTTACCACCTGACCGAGGATAGCATCCCGGTCCACTCCCCCCTGATCTACACTCGGTTGAACAACCCCAACCTCGAGATCCTCGAGGAGCGTCTCACACTCTTCGAACCCGGCACCGAGCAATGTGCGGTCTTCTCGAGCGGGATGTCGGCCATCGCCACCACGATCCTCTCCCTGGTCCAGACAGGAGGCTCCGTGCTTTACAGCGCTCCGGTCTATGGAGGAACGGACTACCTGTTCAACCACATCCTCCCGGGCCTGGGTATTCGGACGGAGCCATTCCATGCGGGGATCGATCCCCAGGGTATCCGCTCGGCCCTCCACCGCATTCTGCGTTCCACCCGCGGTGCGTGCCTGGTCTTTCTCGAGACTCCGGCGAATCCTACATGCACGCTGACCGACATCGCGGAGACGCGAAGGGCGATCGACGAAGTCCAGCATGGGAGGAAGCAACCCATCTACCTCGCGGTGGACAACACCTTCCTTGGACCCATGTGGCAGCACCCCGCCAAGCTGGGGGCGGACCTCGTGATCTACTCCGCGACCAAGTTCATCGGGGGGCACAGCGATGTGGTCGCCGGTGCGGTCCTGGGAAGCAAGAAACTCATCGCAGACCACGTCAAGGTCACCCGCACGATCCTCGGCACCGTCCCCTCCCCGTTCGACGGGTACTTGCTCCTCCGCAGCCTGGACACCCTCAAGATGCGGATGACCTCGGAATTGAAGAACGCCAAGCACGTGGCCGAGTGGCTCGCCAAGGAACCCCACGTCGAGTCTGTGTGCTACCCCGGACTCCTGCCCGAAGGACACCCTCAACGTACGATCTTGGAGAAGCAGTGCGTGGAGCCGGGCTCCATGGTCACCTTCTACATCCGGGGCGGGAAGAAACAGGCCTTCAAGTTCCTGAACGCCCTGAAGCTCGTCAAGTTGGCCGTCAGCCTTGGCAGCACGAAGACGCTGGCCGAGCATCCCGCCACGATGACCCACTCGGATATCGACCCGAAGGAGCGGTTGGCCCTAGGGATCGACGACCGGATGATACGCCTCTCCATCGGAACCGAGCACTACAAGGACATCATCGCAGACCTGGATCGGGCCTTCCGCGAGTTGTAGTGCGCGGGGCGGGGGACCTCGCCCCGCAGGCCATCCGTCAGGCTAGTACACGCGGACCCTCTGATCGTAGAGGATGGGGATCCACATCATCTGGGGAGGCGCTTTGTCCTCCTGCCACGAGGCGCCGATGAGCTCGCCCAGATGATGGGCTTCCTCGAAAGTGCACTGCATCAGGACGTCGGCCAGTGTGTAACGTCCCGGCATCCATGGGGCCCGCACGACCTTCCGCAGGTCCTTGGGTCTCAGCTGGGCGAGGAACTTGTCGATATGCTTCCACGTGGCAAGGAAGAGCTCCCGAAGACTCGCCCAGGAGCGATACGAGGACAAGGGAGGGCGATGCTTGGGCAATTCCGACACTCTCCCTGGGACGATGAAGTTCACCCAGGCATCGTGGACCCGCACCATGTGGACGAAGGTGTCGCGGAAGGAGCCGAGCCCGGTGCCCCGGTCCTTGATGACCTCCTTCCAGGACATCCGGCGCATCCTTCCGAGAAGATTCTCCAGGACCTTTCGATTGTACTTGTAGAGACGCCGGTAGAAATCCACTTCTTCCATACCCCCGCAAAGGCCCACTCCGAATAACGGCTCCTCCCGGAGACCAGTTCCCGCCATCCTCGGTGGAGACTCCCGGGCGGCCCGGCCCCTCGAAGCGTTCATGAGGGCCCCGGTGATTCCCGACCGATGGCTCCGCGCCTTTCCCCGGGAGATGAATGGCTTGAGTCCGCTCTTCTCTCGACCACCACCCGAGTGCTGTCGCACTACCCGGAGCTCCGGTCCGATGCCTTCGAGGTACGGCTCTCCGATGCCCGGAGGGTCGCCGGTTATTTCCGCGCCTTCGGAGACCCGAAACGGCGTCCGGTCATCTACATCACGCGCCGCACGGTCCGCGGAGACCCCATCTCCCTCGGGAAGACACTGGCCCACGAGCTAGGGCACCTTCTCCAGTCCGTGGACCGGCGATGGCCCGATGGGGAGAGGGCCTGCGATCTCATCTGGTTGGCCCGGTGCGGTGCAGAGTTCCCGCGCCCCCCGTTTTACCTTAACGTCGGAGCGGCGCGGAAGGAATGGCCGATCTACGCCCTGAGCGCGCAGGCGCTGGCCCGGGAGGCGTGGGAGCGGAGGGCCCAGGGCCATCGAAACTACATCTCTTGGTGGGAACGTCGGATCCAGCAGGAGGCGGCGTGAGCCCCGTTCGGTGACCCCCTCCCAAGTGCGGTGCGGAGAGCACGTCGGAAGCGAGAGAGACGTCTCGTACGATTATGCCGACGGCACCACTCGGGTCCCGCATTTTCCGCAGAACTTCACACCGGGAGCAACCGCGTGACCGCAGGAGGGACAGAACTTCTGGGCAGCCAGGGCGACCCCGCAGTTGCGGCAAAAGGGGGCGGCACGTGCGTTCGGGGTGTGGCACGAGGGGCAGGTCACGACCGGGAGGGGAGTGCCGGGACTTCCGGGAGGAGCTGCGTGGGAAGCGTTGGGGTTAGCGGCCGCCGCGCGCAGAATCTCTTCGCGCCGTTGCGTTGCCGCGTTCATCTTGGCGACGGTCTCCGGCGGAAGTCTCGCCAGCACCTCGGGGGGCAAAGTCGGCGGGGAAGCACGGAAGCTCGCCCCGAAACCGAATCGGGGGCCGGAAACCTCGATGGACACGGTCCGAACTCCGAGCCCGGCAGCTTCGAGCGAGGAACGGACTGCCGATTCCGCTGAAGACTGGATCGCCTCGAGCGATGGGGATTCCAGCGACGCGACCAGAGTATCGAGCGCACCCTTCGCAAGGGAGGCCAGCATGCGATCGATGTCGAGATTGGGGTCCAGTCTCCGCCCCGCAGGCGATCGGGCGAACTTCGAAGGGTCCTGCAACCAGAACGAGACCTTGGCCATGATGCCTATCGGTTCCCCGGACTTGGTCTTGCCCGAACCCAGAACCCTTCCGTTCTGGTCCGAGGTCGAGAGATAGAGGGGGCCCGCCCGGAGAGCCCACTTGGGAAACCCGGGTTTGGGCAAGCGAGAGACCGCGGCGGCTAGCGGAGCGGTATCGGCGGAAAGGACGTGCTCTCCCGGGCCGAACGCATCGAAGGTACTGCCGTCGGTCCCTACGAGGAGCGCAAACTCGTTGGCCCCGACCACGAGGCGGGTCCCGGCCGCGAAGGTCCGGAGGTATCCCCCCCGGACCCATCGGGTGCTGTCCAAAGGCGGTGCCCTGAGGACCGAGGTCATGACACGGAATACCTCCCCGGCGTCCGGGTAGGTTCCCTCGGGGAGGCGCTGGTCCAGCCAGACCAGATCCTCCGGGGTCGTTCCCTCCTCCATATCGGCCTGCAACTCGCGAACGCCGGCCAGTAGCTGGGCCTTGGTGGCCGGATACTTGTCAAATCCCGGGCTCTCGGTCCCATCGCCTCCAAAGAAATCTCGGACGATGTCGGGGCAGTCGTCCAGGCCCATTCCCCAGTACCACGGTACACACGGGTGTCCACAGGAGGGGCACTGCTCGTTCCCGCTCAGGGAGCAGGCGCAACCTCTGCCGTTCGAAGCGCAGGTGGGATTCGTGCACTCGCGATCCGAAGTGCAATAGTCGCACATGACGAGGTATCCCTAGGAGCCAGCCCCTAGAGCTTGGAACCGCATTCCCCGCAGAAGTTGATGTTCGGCGGGTTCTGATGGTGGCAGCTGGCGCACTCCTTGAAGGCGAGGGGAGTTCCGCAGTTCTGGCAGAACTTCTCGGCGCCTGCGGTCTTTCCGCACTTCGGGCAGACGGTGGCACGGTCGGTGGTGTCTCCGTTGTACTGTTTCTGGGCGGCGACCGAGGCCTTCATCTGCTCGACCGCAGCCTGGGCCTTGGCCGCCTGATATTCGGAGGCCATGGCCGGCGCGTCCGTCGTGCAGAGGCCCGCCTGCTGATTCCAGTCGTCGTCACAGACGAAGGCCTTGCACTTGGGACACTTCTTGAAGTGAACCTTGGCCTCGTTCACGGCCTGAAGGAAGGCGTTGTCGTGTTCCCGGTGCCAGTCGGCGGACTGGTTCCGGTACTGCTGGGCCCCGCTGGAGGCTTGGCTGGCGCCATAGAGACCGCTGCTGCCCGTAACAGATCCCAGCGCCCCGAACCCCGAGCTCAGGAAGCCCAGCTTCCGGGCACTGTTGGCGCTCCGGGAGGGAATGAAGCTCGTGTCGAATCCGTTTCCACAGATGTCGCAGTGGAATTTCCACTGGAATCCCTTGTCGCCGCTCAGGTCATCGACGTTCTTCGGGTGGTCAAGCAGGGGCATCTTATTTCCTCACGAATGTAAGTCTTCTGTGGTATATTAGCTTGAACGACAAGTTCTGTGACCTCTGTGCTTTCACCCTAAAGTCCCTTGGATTTCCAGTACTCCTTGAGCTTGGCACCGCAGCGGTCGCACTTCTTGGCGCCCGGCATCACCACCGCAACGCAGGTCGGGCATCGGTACCGGACGACCGATCGGCAGCGTTCACAAACATCCGAGTCGGGCCCGGCCGGAGCACCACATCGGGGACAGGGGATGACCAGCGGTTTCGCGCACGCATTGCACACGGTCCAGCCCGGAGAGATGGGCGCCATGCAGTACGGACACACCGACTGGAGGGGATGGGCTCGGTTACAGAACGGACACATCGCCGAGAGTTCGTCCACGAGATTTCCGCAGAATCGGCACGGCTTCTTGTATCCGACCATCAAGCACCTTGGAACGAACGAAGGGGTGGGAGAGCACCGGGCAACCCTGCTGCCGCCCCAGCAACCGTTGTGCTGAGAGCAACACGCCAGGTCGCGGTCAGTTCGGCCTCCCTCGATTGTGATTCCACGAGTCGAGGATTGGAACGGGGTATTTAGTCCCCCTCTCGTTATTCTACGGTATTCAGGAACCCGCGGCAGCGGGGGGGTTTCCAGAGTGGGCAGTGGAGCAAGGAGGAGTGCGGCCTGCGGGATTTGAACCCGCGCCGATAGCTTGGCAAGCTACCGTTCTAACCAGGCTATACTAAGGCCGCGTTTTGGCGTGGGGGGATTTGAAACGGAGCATATAAGCGCGGTCCCTGGGCGGTGCCCAGGGGCCTGCCCCCGCGGATCCGGTCCTCCTGGCTCTCGTCTTAGGGGAGGAGGGTTGCTTTGAGGATCTTGACCGTTGTCTTGGGCCGGTCGTCGTTGTCCGTGGGGGTCTTGCCGATCTTCTTGACCACATCCAGCCCGTTGACGACCTTGCCGAAGACCGAGTGCTTCATGTCGAGCCAAGGAGTCGCGGCCAGGGTGATGAAGAACTGGCTCCCTCCCGTGTTCGGCGCAGCCGTCTTCGCCATCGAGAGGATCCCTGGGCCATCGTGCCTGAGGTCCCGGACCAGTTCGTCCTTGATGGTGTAGCCCGGTCCCCCGGAGCCGTCGCCCTTCGGGCAACCGCCCTGGATCATGAACCCTTCGATGACCCGGTGAAAGATGAGTCCGTTGTAGAATCCCTTCTTCGTGAGATCGGCGAAGTTCTTGGCCGTGTTCGGGGCCTTGTCCGCGAAGAGTTCGATCTCGATGTTGCCCATGCTCGTTTCCAGTTGCACGTGGGGGTTCGCCATTGCAGTGCCTCGCTTGTCCGAGACGGGAGGGGTTAATAGGCTTGCACAGCGGTCAGATCGCGGAAGGAGCGGAACCAGCGACCGAGAGCATTTGAACGATCTGCTGCCACCGCTCCACATCCAGCACGCACGCGATCGGCTTCGGATGGTCCCCCTGGGTGATCTCCCGGAGCCGGGCGGCCGCGATCCGGCAGCGCTCGTTCCACAACCGGAGGGAACCTCCTCTCGAATGGAGGCGTCCGGCCCAGGCGATGGCCATCTCCTCGGAGCTTCCGGGCTTTCCGTACTTCCCCTTGGAGAGCGCGCGCTCGGCCCGGGACCGCCGGAGGAGATCCACATATCCCACATGCTTGACGAAGAGATCGGCGAAGCTCTCATCGCTCTGGTCGATCGGCAGTACCTCGGCTCCCCGGGCCTCGGCCCAGCGGACGGCACCGACAAAGGCGGGGGCGGGCATGCGTACCTCGGTGAAGTCTGAGAGGGCCCGGGCGAGAGCGGTCTCGGCCTGCGTGAGCGGCACGAGCGGCTCGGCCCTCGGATCGACGAAGTACTCTTGGAGCCCCTTGAGCTCCTCTGGGGAGAGGTCGAGCACGATCGTCTTCGGACGGGACAGGTCCAGTTCCGCGAGGACGGCGGGTTCCTCGGTCGCCGGGCCGCGCACGGCCCCGAGAAGGATCAATCCGGGAAGGTCCGCTCGGCGCACGGGTGGGTCACCCGTCGGTCCGCTCTTCCATGAGCTCGAAGAGGCTCTCGGGGTCCCGCCGTCGCTTGAGCTCGCTGTAGGCGATGATCGGGGTTCCCTCGATGTTGTCGCGGTCCTTGCGTTCGGGCACGATGAAGGCGGACCAACCCTCCGCCACCCGTGCGATCTCGTGGAGGCCCCGGGCCCGGCGAACAGCGTTGGAGAGGTCCCCTACCCCCAGGACGACGAGGCTCCGCTGCCGGACCACATGGTGGCGGGCGATGGCGTCGAAGGGGCTGCGGACCGTCACCTCGACGGTCCAGCCCTGTCCTCCCAGGGCGCTGATGATGCTGGTGAGGGATTTCTCGGTGTCCGGGGTGGGTTCTTCGACGGGCTCGCCCTCCACTTCGATCTCCGAATCCCGGGGGATCCTCGCGGACTCCTCGAAAGGGTTCAGCGGCATGGCCAGTGGGATCTCGAAGATCCTCTCCAGACGCTCGATGACGTCCACCTCGGCCCCGCCGCCCTCCTCGTAGAGCTGGATGGTCCGGCGGGAGACCCCCACCATCGCGGCGATGGCACCGAGCGAGGTCTGGGACTGCTCGCGGGCCATCCGCAGGCGGTGTCCGTTGACCTTGGCGAAGGTGCCTCCTGGGCTGGAGAAGAGGAAGGGTGGGATGGCCTTCAGAAGATAGTCCTCGAGGGTCTCGAAGGTGAGGATCCCCAGGCCGTAGCGGGTGTAGAGCACTCCCTCTTCGAGGGGCTGTCCGCCCGATGTGCTCCCGATGAGGAGCGGAGCACCTCGCATGAGTCGGGCGAGGGAGATGAGGGAGTGGGCCCCGGTCTGGCCGATGGCGTCGATGTTCTTCAGGATCTTGATGAGGAGCAGTTGGGAATCGCGCCGTGCGATGATGTCGAAGCAACTGGGACGGACCGTATGGAGGTCGGCCACGTAGAACCCCACCTGGCGGAGCATCTGGGCCGTCCGGACCACCGTTTCCTGTCGAGGCAGCACCCCCTCCGTCATCGGTAGTACTGATGCAAGGTCCATATATGGGCTTGATGGTAAGGTTTATAACATACATCATGCCCCCTCGCCGACCTCCCTCCGTCGCCGTCCGCCGTCCCTCTTCCGAGCGACCGCAACCGCTCTGGGGGGCTCCCCTCCTGCAGGTGAAGGGAGGGACGGGGATGGTGGTGGCAACGGACATCCACGTCGGGCTCTCCCGGAGGGAAGTGCAAGGGGTGGCCCAGGGCAGCGGGAACGCGGTGGAGCTCGCCGCCGCACTGATCGCTGGCCTGAAGAGGGCCCGTGCCCGGACACTGCTCCTCCTCGGGGACGTGAAGGAGCCCATCCTCGGGGCCCCCTGGAACGTGCGCCGCGAGGTGTGGCGGTTCTTCGAGACCCTCCTCGCGGAGGGTTACCGGGTGGAGGTCACGAAGGGGAATCACGACATCGGTCTCGAGCGGATGGTTCCCGAAGGTGTGGTCTTCCATCCCGCCCGCGGGTTCCTGCGGGACGGCATCGGGTACTTCCACGGGCACGCCTGGCCCTCACCGGAGGTGCTCGAAGGGGCGCGGATGTTCGTGACCGGGCACCTCCATCCCGGGATCCGTCTTGCCGAAGGGCGGCAGCGCTGTTGGATCCGGGTCGAGCTCCCTAGGGAGAGCTCACTCTCTCCCGGGGCTCCGCATCTCCGGGAGATCCTGGTGGTCCCGGCCTTCAATGACCTTTGCAGCGGGGAGTCCCTGAACGTCGAGCGTCCGCGGCAGAGCCACCGCTTCTTGGCGGACCGTTTCCTCCGGCAGGGGAGTGCCCGGGCCTACCTGCTCGATGGCTCCGATCTGGGTCGGCTCGAGCTTAACCCCTGAAGATGGGGCGCTGGGAGAGGCGTCCGGGGAGGGGCAGACCGATCAACGGCTTTCCCGCCTGGAGGGTCTGGATCTCCTTCCGCAGGTCTTCGGGCGAGAGTTCCCTGGGGTTCTTCTCTCCGCGGACCCGGACGGCGAGTTGCGTGCTCTTGGCCTCCCGTTCCCCGTAGACGAGGGAGAGGGGGATCCATTCCCGTTCCGCATCGCGGATCTTCCGGCCCACGGTCTCGTCCCGGTCGTCCACATCGACCCTGGCGCCGGTCGCTTCGGCGAGGTCCTTCGCGATCTTGAGCGCCGTCTCGTTGTAGATGTTGGTGACAGGGATGACCCGGACCTGGGTGGGGGCGAGCCAGAAGGGCCAGGTGCCCTTGCCTCCTTTGGCGATGCGCCCCGCCTCGTTCTCCAGGAGCGCGTAGATATTGCGTTCGATCGCTCCCGAGATGCTCGCATGGAGGATGAGGGGGGTCTTCCGCCCCCCGTCATGTCCGGTGTAGCCGATCCCGAAGCGCTCCGCGTTCTCCACGTCGATCTGGACGGTCGAGAGCGCAGCGGCCCTCCCCTGGGTATCGAGGGGATGGAACTCGGCCTTCATGACGAAATAGAAGATCCGCTCCTCCCAGATCTCGAGGAGGAGGGGACGCCCGACGATGCGGGAGAGCTCCTTCGCGAAGTCGCGGTTCTGGTCGAGGAACTCGCGGGTGAACCGGATGGCCACGTTGTAGGGGATCCCGAGCTCGTCCATCCAGGCCTTGCAGGCGCGGAACTGGGCGAGATACTCTACCTTGGCCCCCTCGACGTCCGAAACGAGGGTATGCATGTCCGGCATGGTGAAGGTGCGCAGGCGGCGGAGCCCGGAAAGCTCCCCGCTCTGCTCCCGGCGGAAGGAGTAGTGGGTCAGCTCGTAGAGCCGGACGGGAAGGTCGGAGGCCCCTATGGTCATGTCGTGGAAGATGAGGTACTGGCCGAAGCACGCCGCGAAGCGCAGGAAGAAGTCCTTGTCGTCGGATTCAAGGACGTACTGACGGGCCGGGAACCGGTTGAGGTACTTCTTCAGGGCCGGGTGTTCGTAGTCGTACATGATGGGCGTCTCGACCCGCATGCCGCCCAGTTGCGCGACCACCTGGGAGACCCGCTCCTCGAAGAGGCGCTTGATGAGCTGTCCCTTGGGGTAGAAGCGGAAGTTCCCCGAGTCCGAGCCGGGTTCGTAGTCGACGAGCTCCTGCTCCTGCATGAGCCGCACGTGAGGGGGCTCCTCCCCCTTCGACCGGGAACCCCCGGTCTCGTAGCGGAAGAAGGCGCGGAAGGAATCGTCCGTGTTCGCGAGGGCCCCTTCGGCCGGGACGACCTCGCCATCGAGCGTCAGCACGTGCCAGGAGCTCTTCATGCCCTTCTCCTTGGTGAGGGCCTCGCTCTCCTTCTGAGTGGTCTTCGGCGCGGGCTTCTGGGCCGGGCCGGCCGGAGGGCCACCGTCTAGGGTGATGGTCCGGGAAAGCTCCGCCAGCGGGTGTCCCTTGGCCTTCAGGTTGAAGGCCTTGTAGTAGCCGAACGGGGCGGCGAGGACAGGAAGGCCCAGAGAGGCGGCCGCCTCCTTGAGCTCAAGGCCCGCGCGGAGCGCCACGTCGGGCTTGGCGAGCCGGTTGGAGAGGTGGGCGTACGGATAGAGCACCAGTCGCTCAGGTTTGACCTGTGCCTGGACCGCAGCGATCGCCTCCACGGATTTCTTGACGATGGTCCCGATGTCTGCGGAGTCGTCCGACTCCACGCAGTAGAAGACGACCAGCGCTTCTTGGGCGGAGCCGGTCCTATCCGGGGCAGGGAGTTCGGGCAGGGATTTTATCGCCGGGGACTTCGCCTCGAAGGCGATCTGGTCCGCGTGGATGAAGAGGAGCTTCGTACGGGGTCACCCTTCCCCGAGAACAGGGGTCGGCATATAAGAACTGGCCCGCGCGGCCGAGGGTCGCCGTGCGTTCTCCTCAAGGAATTGGAGGAAGCCGTCGGTCGGACTCAATCACTGAAGTCGTGGAGGGGGTCTCCCCAGGGTCACAAGAAGTTCTCGATGGGGATGGTAGCCACGGGTCCCGAGGGGCCGATCAGAATGATCGTGCAGGCGGAGTCCCCAGAGGTGAAGCACCAGGATGGGGCGCCATGGAAATCGTCGTCCCCTGGGATGGTGCCCACGAAGAACACGATCGAGTCCCCCACATGGATGACCGGCGAGCCGGGAGTGAGTTGCTGGAAGAACGCCAGGCGGTTGAAACTGGCCTTGGGAGGAACGAAGCTCCCGCACATGCCGAGCTGGGGGGCCGTGCTGGGCACCGGGCTGCTCGATCCCGGGACCCACGTGATGGCCTGCAGGGTTCCCCGGAGGTAGGTCGTGCCATTGCACTGAAACACAAAGGTGACCGACGAGGTCGGGATGCCATTGCTGGGCACGGTCCCGGTGATGAGGATCCGAACGGCCGGGATGGACTGGCACATCTCCTGGCCGGTCGTCTTGTTCAGCGTGCAGTCCGACCCGTCCCCGTAGGCGGGCTCTTGGAAAGGGGTCCCCACCGAGTAGTAGAGGTTGGTCGCCTGGGGAGGCAGGTTGAGCGTGAGGGACGCGTAGAGGACCCCTGCGGCCACGATCGTCAGTGCAAGGAGAAGGATCGTCGCGATGATGGGAGTGACCGCCCGGCGAAGACGCAGACGGCGACGGAGAACCCTTCTCATAACCCCACCGGTAAAAGGCCCCCGAGCGTATGTAATGCTTTCGGTGGATTCGGCCCGGCCTCGGGCAGTTCCCTCCCTCACCGAGGGCGGAAGCACGCCCTCGGCCAGGACCGAGAGTACAAATACCTCCCCCTGTCTATTCTTATTGTGGCGTTCTGGGACCGAGCGCGGGAGGGAAAGTTCGTCCCCTCCGCGCTTGCTTTCGTAGTGGTGCTATCCTCGCTCCTCGTTCTTCCTCCTTCGGGCCCGATTCGTTCGAGCGTCCTTCCCGGCGCGTCCTTCGAGAGCACGGCTCAGGTTCTGGCTGTCTCCGGGAACTCTCCCGGAGCAATTCCCGGATGCACGAACTGCGTGACGTCGTCCCTCCCCGTCGGTCGTCTTCCCGAGACGCCGACCGTGGATACGGCGATGGGGTACCTCTACGTGGCGAACAGCTTCGACAACACGGTCAGCGTCATCGACGGGGCCTCCGACACGGTCCTGAAGACCCTTCCCGCGGGGGCCTTCCCGGAGACCCCCACCTACGACCCGGCCAACGGCAACATGTACATCCCCGACCTCAACGGGACTTCCGTGACGGTGGTCGACGGGGCCTCGGTCTCCGTGATCGCCACCCTCTCGGTGGGCGTGCATCCCTATGTCGGGGCCTACGATGCCGGGAACGGGTTTCTCTACTTCCCGGACTTCTCCTCGTCGAGCGTGACGGTCATCACCGGGGCGACCAACTCGGTCGTGGCCACCATCCCGGTCGGGGTCGGTCCCACCGGGGCCACCTACGACCCCGCCAACGGTGACATCTACGTGCCGAACGTCTATTCCGACACGGTGTCCGTCCTCAACGGGACCTCGAACACCGTGGCCGCCACCGTTGCCGTGGGCCAGCATCCCTACACTCCCCTGTACGACCCCGTGAACGGGGACCTCTACGTTCCCTGCTACGTGTCGAACAACGTGACCGTCATCTCGGGGACCACGAACCGTGTGGTCGCCAACATCGACGTCAAGCGGCAGCCCACCACCCCCGCCTTCGATGCCATGGACGAAGACATCTACGTACCGAGCAACGGGGACCCGTACGTCACGGTCCTTTCCGGGAAGACCTCCCAAGTCCTGGCCCAGATCCCGTCCGGTTCCACCTCCTACACCCCAACGTACGACCCGCAGAACGGGAACGTCTACGTTCCGAACTACCGGGCCACCAACGTGAGCGTGATCCTCGGCATCACCCGCTTTGCGGTCATCCCCGTGGGGAACACCCCCACCACTCCGACCTTCGATCCCCGGAACGGGAACATCTATGTTGCGAACTGGTACTCGAATAACGTGAGCGTCATCCCGGGCGGGGGGTTCGTCCCCCTCTCGGTCCAGGCGATCGCAAGCCCCCCCTCCGGACCCGCTTGGCTCAAGGTGAACTTCACGGCCCTTCCCTTCGGTGGCACGGGCTTTTACACCCGGTGGGCGTGGAGCTTCGGCAACGGAGGGACCAGCGCCCTCCAGAACCCGAACGTCACCTATTCCCGCCCGGGGACGTATGAGGCCCGGGTCAATGTCACTGACAACACCTCGGCGACCAACCAGAGCAACCCCCTCCGCATCACGGTGACGAACATCACGATCAAGTCCGTGCAGGTCACCCCGACCCAGGCCACGGTGGGGGAGGGCTCGACCTCGGTTGCGTTTGAGGCGACCGTGGTCTGCACCTATCTCTGCCCGACGACCCACTTCGGTTATCTTTGGTGGCTTGACCGCCCGGCCTTGGGCACGCTCGCCTCCCCCCTCTCGAGCTCGACGACCTTCCGGGCAGGGAACATCGTGGGATTGTTGTTCCTCACGGTGAACGTCACCATGAACGGGACGACGGTGTCGAGCGCCCCCATCTCGATATCTATCGTGCCCGCCAGCACCGTTCCCTGGTGGTTGAATCCACTGGGGCTCGGCTTGCCGGGCTTCCTCGCCCTCGTGGCGGGGGCTGTCGCAGGAGTCTTCGTCGCCTATCTCTGCTACCGCCGCTGGCGGCAATCCCACCGGCGGACAAAGGACCTGATGAAGGAGATCTGAGGGTCTAGCCTGTCTTTGTCGGCGTGCAGGACGGCCCCTGCCTCTTCCGAGAACCGTCGAGATCCCAGGATCGGGACCGGTCTGGGCCGAGGGGGAAACCCGAGCCAGGGTTCCGTTTTATACGATAGAACATTGCACGGTTGAGTCCTCATGCCGTCGAAGAAAGACCGACCGTCGCCAACTCCGGAAGAGAGATGCTACGTGTGCCGCCGTTCAAAGACGGAGGTGGGACAGTTCTTCCAAGAAGAACTGGCCGAGATCGCCAAGTCCACGGTCGGTCAGGTCACCGACCTCCAGAAGAAGGTCAAGGAGATCCAGAAGCAGATCTCCGCCTTGGAATCCTTTCAGAAGAAGCTGAAGAAGGACATCTCATGGGAGACCGCGATCCGGGAGCCGGAAGCGATGATGGAATTCATCCCGGGCTTGAAGGAAGTGTGGCCGACGCTCTTCAGCACCGAACCGGAGATGGCTCAGAGCCACACCCTCTCTGCGCAGTCCCGCCTTACCATCCGGCACCTGGAACTGGAACTGCAGCGGGTCAAGGCCGCGCTCGACCTGCTCAAGGACAAGCCGCGGACCGAGGTCTCCCTGCCCTTCTCACTGCGGGAGATCCTGCTCTACGCACCCTTCTACCAGCTCAACCCCGCGGGGAACGATGTCGAGAGGATCGAGAAGGAGTTCGTCCTCAAGATCTTCCTTTGCAAGGTCTGCGCTTCTCTCTTGTCCACTCCATCGAACCCACCGGGAACTTCCCCCACCTGAACAAGATCCGGACATCCGGGAATTTCGCCCCGGTTCTCCCGGCCTGGCGGGACACCGAAGATGAGTCCCCCGAGGAAATGGCTCGAATCCGGTGGGGGGATGGAAGAAGTCTCCATGGGCGCGCCCAGATTTGAACTGGGGACCTCCTCCGTGTCAGGGAGACGTCATAACCGCTAGACCACGCGCCCGCGTTCGCTCAGGTATTTCCGCAAGGCTAAAATGGTATCGGTGGCGAACTAGGTAGGTGCGGCCGCTTGCTCGCACGGCACGGGACCCCCGCCCGCCTCCGGAAAGGGGTCTTGCATGCAGGGCAGCGGGGCAAGTATTGCCTCGACATGGCATGTCATACCGAACATGTCCGGGTCCGCCTTGATTTCCTTCCCCTTTCTTACATAGGGACAGGGTACGATGGCTCAGAGCTCGCGCGAGGGAAGCGGGGGTCTTGATGACCGCCGTCGTTTCCATTTGGCCCAACTCTGCCGCGGTTTCTTGCTCCTCCGGGACGGCGATATGGAACGAGCCACGAGTTTCCTCCGAACGTTCCTGAACGACATGGACAAGGACAACTAGTAAACCGTCAGCCTAATACGTACCGGTTTTTCTCGTCCCCCTGATGGGGAAGGCCAAGGGAACGCCCCCGCGGCGTGTGGAGGTGCGAGTCGAGCTCAAACCTGGGGTCATGGATGCCGAAGCTCTCTCGACGGAGAAAGCCCTGGGCCTCCTGGGAGTCAAGGACCTGGACGGGGTTCACATCGCCCGGGTCTACGAGCTCACCTTCACGGGGATCGACGCCGAGGCGGCGATGGACCGGGCTCGCGAATGCGTGGAGCGACTTCTCGCCAACCCTGTGATCCACCAGGTCTCGCTTCGGGCGCTCGAACACTGACCATGACCCAGTCGGAGCGGGATATCCCGGAGGGCCCCACTCTCCCCATGCTGAAGACCCCCTTGCCCGAGCTGACCCGTCTTCTCTCGGAGTTTCGTCTCGGGTTCTCGCCACCGGAGATCGAGCGGTTGCGAGAGTACTTCTCGAAGGAGGGCCGGGACCCGACCCTCGTCGAGCTGGCGGGGATCGCGCAGTCCTGGAGCGAGCACTGCTCGTACAAGTCCTCAAAGATATGGATCAAGAAGTACCTCGCCCTCCTCACGGACAACGCGCGGTCGCTGGCGATGGGTGACGCCGGGGTCATGCCGATCGACGAGGAGTGGGCGT
Organism: Thermoplasmata archaeon; assembly: GCA_021809545.1. GTDB lineage: Archaea > Thermoplasmatota > Thermoplasmata > Lutacidiplasmatales > UBA184 > JAJYEA01. The sequence goes on along the minus strand of JAKAYL010000002.1, from coordinate 115,884 downwards.
ACGCCCTTCGCATCGAGTCCCACAATCATCCGAGCGCCATCGAGCCCTACGGGGGGGCGGCCACGGGGATCGGAGGGATCCTGCGGGACGTCCTGGCCATGGGCGCAAAACCGGTGGCCCTAGCGGATCCCCTCTTCTTCGGTCCGATGGACCTCCCGCGAAAGGATCTCCCGGACGGGGTGAAGCACCCCCGCTACCTGTTCCAGCATGTGGTCTCGGGGATCGCAGACTACGGGAACCGGGTCGGGGTCCCCACGGTGAGCGGGTCGCTCACCTTTGACCGCTCCTACATCGGGAACCCGTTGGTGAACGTGGGCTGCGTCGGTCTCCTCCGCCGCAAGGACCTCGTGAAGAACCGCGTGGGTGCCTTGGGGGAGAAGCTCGTGCTCGCCGGCGGGCTGACCGGCCGCGATGGTATCGGTGGAGTTTCCTTTGCCTCGAAGGAGCTTTCGGGAAAGAGCGAGAAGGAATCCCGCCCGGCCGTGCAACTCGGGAACCCGATCATGAAGGAACCCCTCATCCACGCGGTCCTCGCTGCGGTCGAAGCAGGACTTGTCTCGGGGATGAAGGACCTGGGGGGCGGAGGGCTCGCCACCTCCTCCGGGGAGCTCGTCAGCGCCGGCGGGTTCGGTTCCATCCTTCACTTGGACCGGGTTCCGGTGCGGGAGAAGGGGCTCGAACCCTGGGAGATCTGGGTCTCCGAGAGCCAAGAACGGATGCTCCTCTCGGTGAAGCCCGAGAACGTCCCGGCCGTTGAGACGCTCTTCCATCTCCACGAAGTCCCGGTCTCCGTCATCGGCGAAGTCGCCGAGGCGCCTTGGGAACGCCTGTACTGGAAGGGGAAACTTATCGCCCGGCTTCAGGTCCCCTTCCGGGTGGATCCCATACTGTTGGAGCGCCCGGTGCGGAAGCACGGTCGCAGCCACGGGACTCCTCTACCCGCGCCCACCAACTCCTGGGAGGATATCCTCTCCCGCCTTCTGCTCTCCTACGATGGGTGCAGTCGGGAACCGGTCGTCCGGCTCTACGACCACGAGGTGCAGGGTCGGACGGAGGTTGCCCCGGTCTCCGGGGATGTTCGGACACCGACCCACTCCGATGCAACGATCCTGCGGATCGATCCGCGGGGCCCCAAGGGACTTGCCCTCGCCGTGGCCTCCCTTCCGTTCGTGGGAGCCATCGACCCTGAGGTCGGCGGGAGCGAAGCGGTGGTCGAGGCCGTCCGCAACCTGTATGCGACGGGCGCCCGACCAGACGCCCTTACCGACTGCCTGAACTTCGGGAACCCGGAAGACCCTGCGGTGATGGGTGACTTCGAGAGCACGCTCCGCGGGCTCGCCACCGCAGCCCGGGGATTCGGCATGGCCGTTCCTTCAGGGAACGTAAGCTTCTACAACCTAGGATTCGGGTCGGGCATCCCTCCCACCCCAGTCGTGCTCGCCGTGGGGATACATCCGGACGTGGACCGGGTGGTCACGACGTCCCTCCATTCCCCGGGCAACCTGCTCTATCTCCTAGGAGAAACGGACCCTTCGCTGGGGGGTTCGCTCTACCAGCGCATCTTTGGGGGTCACGAGACCTCCCTCTCACCTAGCGACGTCCCGACGGTCCGAGCGATGGGGACGGCTATCGGAGAACTGGCCCGGCAGGGATGGGTTCGGAGTTGTCACGACCTCTCGGAGGGCGGGCTGGGTGTGGCCCTCCCGGAGATGGCCTTCGGTCGGGGACTGGGCTTCGACGTGACCGTCCCCGAGGGGAAGGGGCTCCCGGCCTGGCGGGCCCTTGTGGCGGAGGGCACCTCCCGATGGATCCTTGAGGTGGAGCCGCGACACTCCTCCCAGGTCGAGTCCGCGCTCTCCCGCTTCGCCTTCCGGCAGATAGGAAAGGTCACCCCCTCGGAAGGGATCTACCGGGCGGAAGGGAAGATCCAAGCGCGCCTAGACCTCGCCGCCCTCTATCCGCAATGGCGGGACTTCCTTCGCGGGGAGAGGTAGGCCGGGTGAGGCTCGCCGCCCTCGTCTCCGGCGGCAAGGACTCGGTGTTCTCCGCCTACCTGTGCGAGACGCACGGGTGGTCCGTAGAGGAGCTCCTGACCCTCTTTCCCTCCGAGAGCGATTCGATGCTCTTCCACACCCCCAATCTCTCCTGCGTCCCGCTGCTCGCCAAGGCGTGGGGAAAGCGGTTCGTCCGGGGCGAGGTCCACGGAACGGGGGAGCCCGCCGAGCTCCAGGCGCTCGTCGAAGCGTTCTCCGGGGTTGCCGAGCGGGGCCTTGACGGGGTCGTCGTGGGGGCCATCCAATCTACGTACCAGTGGTCCCGAGTGTGGCAGGCAGCGCACCAAACAGGCACCCAAATATTTGCACCACTGTGGCGCGCCTCCCAGCCCGAAGTCCTCCGAGAGATGATTTCCGCCGGGATCGATGCACGGATCGTCTCCGTCGCCAGCGAACCCCTGACCGAGGAGCTCCTCGACCGGCGCATCGACGAGGCGCTCCTCGAGCACCTGACCCAGCTCTCTTCCTCCGTCCGCGAGTTCAATGTCTCCGGGGAGGGTGGGGAATACGAGTCCCTGGTCGTTGACGCACCCTTCCTCGACTCCCGGATCGAGTTCGTGCGGAGCCATATCTACCGTTCTGGGACCCAAGCGACCCTCATGGTCGAGGAAGCGGAGCTGGTCCCACAGGGGGGACGCCCTAGGAACCTTCTCCCGGGGCGCTAATCGCAGCGTTTGAAGGAGCGAGTGAGTTTGGCCTGAAGCGCTTCGGCTCCGATGACGCCGACCATCCGGTCCACGGGTTTCCCCTCGCAGAAGACGACGAGGGTCGGGATGCTCTTCACGTTCCACTTTCGTGCGAGCGTGGGCTGATGGTCGATGTTCACCTTCCCCACGACGACACCGTCCGGGATCCGGTGGGCGGTCGCCTCGAGGATGGGGGAGAGGGCACGGCAGGGTCGGCACCACGGCGCCCAGAAATCGACGACCACTCGGGGATTCTCCTCCACGACCCGGGAAAAGTTCACTGTCGTCAGCACGACCGGCTTTCCCTTGTTCCCGTTCGTGGACGTAGGGGTAGGGCGCGAGACGGGCTCGTCCTCGCCAGGAGTCTCCTCCGTGGCGGTGGGTTCCCGGGAGAAGATGCCTCGGAAGAACCCGGTCCACTTTCCCTTGGTCGGGGAATCGCTCTCTTTCCCGCTCTCAGCTTCCATGGTAATCTTGGGTCCTATCGGGTGGAAAGCATATGAATCCCCTCCCTGCCATGGCAACGTCGACACTCCCGGCCGTCCGGGCCACGCCGGGCTCCGAAAGGCTAGCGACAGGCCCCCGGCCGATTCTCCCCGAAGATGGCAAGATTCATATACCCCTTCCGTTCTCAAGGCCCCTTGAGCTAAGAAGAGCCGGAGAGCGACAAGAGTGATTTCGCCTGTGGGACGCGCAGTGTTTCAACACTTGTATTCCCTTGCCGAAGGCATGACGGTCGTTCGACAGTTCTGACGAGTTCAAGAAAAAGCCAAAGAAAACAAGAGGAAAGAGATATGCCAGAAGAGAAAGTATTGACGAAGATAAAGGACCTGACGCCGAGCTCGAAGCAAGTGAACATATTGGCCAAAGTGGTCAATGTGGGAGAAGCCAAGGAAGTGATGGGGCGCTACGGTGAGTCGAAGAAGGTCGCGGAAGCGATCATCGGAGACGACAGCGCCGTGGTTACGCTCTCGCTCTGGAACGAGCAGATTGGAAAGATCAAGAAGGATGACATCATCCTGGTCGACAACGGGTACGTGAGCCTCGTCCGTGGCCACATGCGCCTGAACGTCGGCCGATACGGGAACATGAACCCTGCGACCGACCCCATCGACAACGTCAACACCAGCGTTGACATGAGCTCTCAGGAGTTCATGTCCGAGCGCCGCTCCTTCGGGGGCGGTGGCGGTGGTGGCGGCGGCTACGGCCGCGGCGACGACCGAGGCGGACGAGACCGGCCCCGCCGGTTCTAAACCGACCCAACCCAACGCGGGAGCCTGACAGTCTGGTGCGTACGAGGGGATCGATGGAGACAAAGAATCCGCCCGAAGCTCATCTCTACGTGAAGAGCCGGAAGGTGGTAACTTCCTTCTATCGCCCCAAGTCGTCCCAGCTGCAGGCTCCCGGACCCGACACTGCCGGAGTTTCTCCCGGATGGGTGGACTCCGGTTCCAGCGGCATGGGCGATGCCCAAGTGGAATACATGCTCTCCGACGACCAGGCCCGCGTGGTGGCCCTCGTTGAGGAGGTGGCCGCGAAACGGGGGTACTCGCTCAAGGTCACCGACCTTGGCCGGGCGAACCCGCTCACCCAAGTGGTGGAGCACTTCAAGGGATCCGACCGCTACCCTGTGCTCCTCGTGCCTGGTACTCCCCACCGGCTGGAGGGCCCGGAAGCCTTCACCACCGAACGGTTGGCGACGGCTCTGCCTGCGGAACCCACGTTCGTCCGATCCTTCAGCTATCTCAAGGTCAAGACCGCCGAGCTCGAGAAGGTGAAGAGCGCCCTGCTCGCCTTCCCCGAAGTCAAGGAAATCCATGTGATCACGGGAGACTGGGATCTCCTCGTCATGCTCGAGTTCCCTCCGAAGGAGGGTGCGGGCAAGCGCCACGTGCTCGAATTCATCATCGAGAAGGTCGCCAAGGTGGGCGGGGTCGAGGACACCTCCACCATGGTCCCCGAGTACACCATCACCAAGCTTCCCCTCTGAGGTCCCCTTTCCCCGTCCGCGGGGCTCCGACGCAGGTTATCTTACCCTGCCTGTTGACGGTACATGGTTCACCGAGAGAACCCTCCCCGCCGGTTTGCCCTCAAGATAGGGTACCTTTCCGAGGGACTTTTCGGGTACGCTCAGCAGCCCGGGAAGCCGACCGTAGAATCCCTCCTGGTCTCCGGGATTGAGCGACAGGGACTCGCGCTAGCGAACCACCGTCTCCCGATCGCGAGCCGGACGGACCGGGGAGTGCATGCCCTGGGGAACGTCATCGCCCTGGAGGGCGGGCGGATCTCCGGCGTGGGCCTCGTTGGGATGCTCAACTCCATCGACGACAGGGTCTTCTGCTTCGGGTACGCCCCCGTACCGCCGGAGTTCAATCTGCGGAAGGCCCGTCAGCGGTGGTACCGCTACCTCCTTCCCCTGCACGGACGTGACCCGGAGGACCTCTACTCGGTCCTCGAGGAGTTCGTCGGGCATCACGATTTCACCTCCTTTTCCCGGAAGGACGCCGTACCCCGGGGGACCGAGCGGGAGCTTACGAGCGTCGGCCTCTCCCTCCAGGGGGACCTGGCCCGGATCGACCTTGTGGCCCCCTCCTTCCTTTGGGGGATGGTCCGGAAGATCGTGGCCTCCTCGCTCCTCGTGGTCGATCGGAAGTTGACGCGCCGAGAGCTCCGAGAGGCCCTGAACGGTGGCCGTACGCTCACCCTCCCGCTCGCGCCGCCAGAAGGTCTCGTCCTGATGGACGTGGACTACGGCTTTCCCTTCTCGCCCGCCTCGGCGGGGCGGAAGGGGAGGGGGGTCGCCTTGGACCGCATTCGGGAGGAGGTGTCGCTCAGGTCCACGCTCCTGGGTTGGTTCAGCGAGCGTGTCCGGGTGGGCAGCCCGAGCCCCTCCGTGGTCACCGGGTGCTCCCTTAGCCAGGAGAGCCCCTCCACATAGGCGAGGTAGGTCTCGACGCTCGTGAAGAGCGGGATCGCTAGCTCGACGGCCATCCGGCGCAGCTTGTAGTCGTCCTCGAGCATCCGCTCCAGTTTCTCTTGGGTGAAGGAGGAGGGCACGTTGACGACGAGGTCCACCTCCCCTCCCTCGATCGCGTCCCGGAGGTTCGGCTTGCGCTCGGGCTCCATGAGCTTGTAGAGCACCCGGACGTTCCGGACCCCATTGGCGCAAAGGAACTCGGCGGTGTCCTCCGTGGCGCTGACCTTGAACCCCAGCCGCTCCATGGCGAGGGCGCCGGGCAGGATGCGCTCCTTGAGCTCGGGACCGCCAACGGAGAGGAAGGCCTCGCCTCCCTCCTTGACCACCTTCACCCCGGTCGCGACCATCGCCTTCACGAAGGCATCCGCGAACGTCGGTCCGAAACAGGCAACCTCTCCGGTCGATTGCATCTCGACCCCCAGGAGCGGGTCGGCCCGGTCGACTTGGAAGAAGGAGAACTGAGGCGCCTTGACGCCCCAACGGCCAAAGGGTGGCATCATAACGCCTTCGCGGGAGAGTGGCTTCCCGAGCATCGAGCGGGCCACCTCCTTCATGAACGGATAGCCGACCGCCTTGGTGGCGAAGGGGAGGGAGCGCGAGGCCCGGAGGTTCATCTCGATCACGAAGACATCCTCCCCGCGCACCAGGAACTGGAGGTTGAACGGTCCCCGGACGTGGAGCTTGCGGGCCAGGGTGCGGGCGATATCGACCAGCTTCTCCTGCACGTGGGCCGGCGTGATACGCGGAGGGAGGACCATGATCGCGTCCCCCGAGTGCACCCCAGCGTTCTCCACATGCTCGAGGATACCGGCCACCAGGACCCGGCGACCGTCCGAGACAGCATCGAGATCGATCTCCATGGCTCCCTCGACGAACTTGCTGATGACGACCGGGTGCTCCTTCGAGACGTCCGCGGCGTCGAGGAGGAAGCGCTCGAGGTCCCGCTCACCAGGAACGACCCGCATCGCGCGGCCGCTCAGGACGAAGGAAGGACGCACGAGGACGGGGTATCCGACCTCGGAGGCGAACTGACGGGCTTCCTCAAGGCGGGTGAAGGCGCGCCAGGGGGGTTGCGGGATCCCTTCCCGCTCCACGATCGTGGAGAAGCGGTTCCGGTCCTCCGCGGATTCGATGGAGGCGCTCGGGGTCCCGAGGATGCGGATCCCGTGCCGGGCGAGCTCGGGGGTGAGGTTCTGCGCGAGCTGGCTCCCGACGGAGGTCACGACCCCTTTGAACCGCTCCTTGTCGAGGATGTCCCGGACGCGTTCGAGGGTGATCTCGTCGAAGTAGAGCCGGTCGGAGCGGTCGTAGTCGGTCGAGACCGTCTCCGGGTTGGAGTTCAGAACAGAGACCGAACCGACCCCCTCCGCCCGCAGGGCCTCGACCAGGTTCATGGTGGACCAGTCGAACTCCACGGAGCTTCCGATGCGATAGGGCCCCGCGCCGAGCACCAGGATACTTCCCAGGGGGAGGGGCTTCACGTCGTCGCCCTCGCCCCAGTAGGTGAGGTAGAGGTAGTTCGTCCGGCTCGGCCACTCGTTGGCCAGCGTGTCGATCATGCGGGAGGCGGGGAGGATCCGCAGCTCCTTCCGACGCTTCCGGATCTCCTCCTCCTTTTGGCCCACCCGCCGGGCGATGGCGCCATCGGAGAGGCCGTCCCTCTTGGCTCGGAGCAGCATCTCCCGGGAGAGGCCGCGCACACCGCGGCGACCCACCTCCCCGAGGGTCTGGTGGATCTCGGCGAACTCCCGGACGAACCACTCGTCGATCCACGTCACCTGGGCGATGTCTTTGATCGAGATCCCCTGGGAAAGCGCCTCCATGAGGGTGGTGAAAACGTCAGGTTTCGGCTCCCGGAGGTCCGCAAGCACCTCTTCCCGGCTCCGGGGGGCCTTCGGGGGCTCGAGGTCCTCGCTCTGGTTCGCCATCCGGTGAGCCTTCATGAGGGCCTCCCGGAAGGATCCGCCGACGCCCATCGCCTCCCCGACGGACTTCATCGTAGGTCCCAGGCGCCGCTCCGCGTGAGGGAACTTCTCAAGGTCCCATCGGGGGTACTTGACGACAACGTAGTCCATCGCCGGCTCGAAGAAGGCCGTTGTACGGCCCGTGATCCGGTTCTTCAGCTCGGGCAGCGTGTAGCCCAGGGCGAGCTTCGCGGCCACGTAGGCGATCGGATACCCCGTGGCCTTGCTGGCCAGGGCGCTCGAGCGGGAAAGTCGGGCGTTGATCTCGATCGCGAAGTACTCCAGGCTCTCCGGGTCCACGGCGAATTGGATGTTGCACTCACCGACGATGCCGGCGGCGGCCACCGCGCGCAGCGCCGCGGCCCGGAGCATCTGGTACTCGGTGTCCGTCAGGGTCTGCGACGGGGCGACGACCATGTTGTCCCCCGTGTGGACGCGCATCCCGAGGATGTTTTCCATGTTGCAGACCGTGAGCGAGTTCCCCTTGCGGTCCCGCACGACCTCGTACTCGATCTGCTTGAAGCTCCCGACGTAACGCTCGAGGAGTACCTGGTGGACGGGACTTGCCCGCAGCCCCCGGCCCACGACCGCCTCGAGGTCCTCGGGCCCACGCACCATGCCGCCCCCCTTCCCGCCGAGCGTATAGGCGACCCGGGAGATGAGGGGATAGCCGAGCTCTTGGGCCGTGGTCCGGGCCTCCTCCATCGAGTAGACCGCATGGCTTCGGAGGACGGGCACCCCGCAACTCTCCATCAACTTGGCAAACAGGGCCCGGTCCTCGGTCTGCTTGATGCCCTCGATGGGCGTCCCGAGGACCCGGACTCCAAGTCGCTTCAGGACTCCCCGGTCCTCGAGTTGGACCCCGCAGTTGAGGGCGCTCTGCCCTCCGAAGGAGAGGAAGAGACCATCCACCTTCTCGCTCTCGAGGATGGGCTCGACGAAGTCGGGGGTGACCGGCACGAAATAGATCGATCGTCCCTTGCGGGGGTCGGTCTGTAAGGTGGCGATGTTCGGGTTCACCACGAGGAAGGGGATCCCCTCCTCATCGAGCGCGTTGAGGGACTGGCTGCCCGAGTAATCGAACTCGCCGGCCTCCCCGATCTTGAGGGCGCCGCTCCCGAGGACCGCGACCTTGGAAGGACGGAACTGCTTCATGCCGCCTTCTCCACCTGGCGCACGAACTCGTCGAAAATGAAGCCAGCCTCCCGGGGTCCCGGCGCGCCCTCGGGGTGCCCCTGCACGGCGAAGGCCCGGTCGTTCGTCGCACGGAGTCCTTCGAGCGTGCCGTCGTCCGGGTCGTGGGCCCAGGCCCGGAGCCCCGCCTTCTTGAGCGAGGCAGGGTCCACGGCGAAGCCGTGGTTCTCGGAGAGGATGTAGCCCTTGTCGATGGGGGCCCCGAAGAGGACAGGCTTGTTCTGTCCCCGGTGTCCGTATTTCATCTTGTAGGTTCGGGCTCCGGAGGCGAGGGCAAAGAGCTGGTGCCCGAGGCAGATGCCGAGGAGCGGCCCCCGGCGCGGGCGCTCGCGAATGCTCTCGATCACCTCGGTCAGGAGCTCCGGGTCCCCGGGGCCATTCCCGAGGAGGAAGCCCCGGATGGGCCGCCCGTCCCATCGTTCAGGAAGAGGATGTCCCGGGGGCAGGCGAAGGACGTCGAGCCGGCGTTGCAGGAGGGCCCGCAGGATGCTCGCCTTGCAACCGCAGTCCACAACGGCGACGGCCGGGCGGTTCTTCTCCCCGGAGGAGATCCACTCGGGGCGTCGGGGGGCGACCTCCCGCACCAGATTCTCCTCTTGATACCGCGGAAGCCGGGAAAGTGATTTCGCGAGCTCCTCGGGCGAAGGGATCTCCCGACCCACGACTACGAGCCCGCGTTGGACTCCTCCGGACCGCAGGAGGCCGGTGAGACGGCGGGTGTCGATCCCTTCGATGCCGGGGATCCCCTCCCGTTGCAACCAACTGTCCAGCGAAGCGCTCGACTGCCAGTGGTGAGGAGAGGTGAGGGAGCGGAAGAGGGTCGCCCGGGGCTGGATCTTGCGTGACTCCAGGCCCACCGGGAGCCCGAACTTGTCCCGAGAGCTGGCGGAAGGGATCCCGTAGTTCCCGAGAAGGGGGTAAGTGAAGAGGAGGATCTGGCCGCGATACGAGGGATCGGTCAGTGACTCAGGATAGCCGGCCATGCCGGTGGTGAAGACGACTTCCCCGTAGGTGGTGCCCGGGGCACCGAGCCCTTGGCCCTCGAAGAGGGTCCCGTCCTCAAGAAAAAGAATCCCCCTCTTTCCGTCATGGGCTGGTGCCGGGGGGCGCCGTCTTTCGTGAGACACTCAGGGGAGATAGAGCCCCCCCAGAAGTCTATAAGATTTGCCTCGCGCCCACGCGAAAAAGTGCGCGAGGTGGGGGGTCGCCGGTTCCCCGTGCGGTCGGGGAGGGGCGATTTCCCTCTCCCCCGGAAGTCGGTCTATCGGTAGGGGAGGAACTCCTTGCCGAGAAGCTCGCGTCCCATGATGAGGCGCATGACGTTCTTCCCGCCCTCGGCGCCGACCACATAGCTCGTGACCCCGCGGAGGCCCATCTCGAGCCCGACCTCGCGCGTGTACCCGGCGGCACCGAACCACATCATGACCTTCTTGATCGCATCGAAGGCCAGCTCAGGGGCCATCAGCTTCACGGCGGAGACCGCGAGATCCACCTCGGGATCGTGGGAGGTCTTGCCCGAGAAGATCCGCTGGTCCACGAGCCAGGCCGCTTTCCGGCACTGCCACTTCACCGCCTCGACCATGGCGTGGAGGTCGGCGAGCTCGAACTGGATCCCCTCGAATTTCCCGAGGGGCCGGCCGAATACCTGGCGGACCTTGATGTATTCCTTTCCCGTCTCAAGGGCGCGTTCCGCGGCCCCGACGCAGGCGGAAGAAACGAAGGTCCTCGCGACGGTGAATCCCTGCATGACGAGCGGGAGCCCTCCTCCCTCCTTCCCGACGAGATAGCGGGCAGGTACCCGCACGTCGTCGTAGACGAGGCCGCCGGTGGAGATCCCCATCCGTCCCATGTTCTTGAAACGGGTGACCTCGATCCCCTTCGTCTGCGTCGGGACGTACAGCAGGTTGAACCCTGGTCCGTCCTTCTGCTTGGTGATGGTGAGATGCCCTCCGCCCCAGTCGCGGGCCTCGATGACCCCGGAGATGAAGGCCTTCTCTCCCCGGATGACGAACTCGTCCCCCTCGCGCCAGGAGACGGTCTTGATGTTGGCGATGTCGCTCCCTCCGCTGGGCTCCGTGCTCCCGATGCCGAGGAAGTGCTCTCCCCGGGTCACCGGGGGCAGCACCTCCTTCTTGGCCTCCTCGGTCCCGTACTTGGCGAGCAGGTAGCCCCAGCCCGCCTCCAGCAAGAAGAAGACCGCGGTCGCCATCGAGAGGTCTCCCCGACCGATCTCCTCGGCCACGAGCTCCGTCTGGGAAGCGCTGGCTCCCATCCCACCGTAGGCTTCAGGGACCGGCATGGCAAGGATCCCAAGGCGCCCCATCTCGGCCGCCACTTCGCGCGGGATCTGGTCACCCTCGTCGATCTTCCGCTCGCGGGGGCGCAGAAACTCGTCCCCGAACCGTCGGACCGTGGCCTGGATGCTGGCCTCTTCTTCTGAGAGATTGAAATCCATCGTCTATCCTCCGTAGAACCAGCCGGTGGTCCGCATATGGAGCGGCTCGGCCGTCTTCCGCACGTGGGCGTCCACGACCTCGCCCACGATCACGCTGTGGTCCCCTTGGTGGACGATCTCGGCCACCCGGCACTCGAACGAGGCGGGCGTGTCCGTCAGGAGGGGGCATCCGGTGGAGCCGGCCACGTAGGGCCTTCCGTTGAGCGTGCCCTCGGAGGTCTGGGTGGGCTTGAAAAAGTCGTTGGCGAGGTCCTTCTGTCCGTCGGCGAGGATGTTCACGGCGAACCGTCGGCTCTTCTCGACCAGCGCGTGGAGATGGCTGTCCCCCTTCACCCCGACCATGACGAGGGGGGGCTTGAAGGAGCACTGGGAGACCCAGTTGACCGTGCCGGCGGCCACATCCTTCCCGTCGGTGGAGGTCATCACGTAAAGTCCGTAGTTGATCATGCGGAGCGCCTGCTTCTTGAGGGCTTCGTCCATGCGAGGAGCGATAGTCCCGAGAATAAAGGGTTTCGGAAGTGGCTACGGGGGGCTTCCCCCAAGGGCCGGAGGCTCGGCCACCACGTAGAGCCGCTTGTTCTTGGAGCCCTTGTTCTCGGTCTTGAGGAGCCGGACCTGGCCGACCTCGCTCGTGGATCGGACGTGGGTCCCGCCGTCGGCCTGCACATCGAACCCGACGATGTCGATCAGGCGCACCTCGCTCACGTCCGGCATGAGGTTCCGGGAGACCCGAACGAGGTTCGGGTCCTGGTCCGCCGCGGCCCGGCTGATGGACCGGACCTCCACCGGGAGGTTCCGCTCCACGACGCGGTTCACCTCGGCGATGATCTCGTCCGCGACCTGGGGGGTGAACTCCGGCAACGAAAGGTCCATCCGGGCCTTGTCGGGGTAGATCTGATTCCCCGTGATGACGCTCCCAAAGCGGTGGAACACGACCCCGCTCAGGATGTGGAGGCACGTATGGTAGCGCATGTGGGAGTACCGCAGGTCCCAGTCGAGCACCCCATGGACCTTCGTTCCCACGGGGGGAAGTTCCCCCTCGATCCGGTGAACGATCCCCTGTTCGGACTTCTCCACCGAGGCGACGGGCCAGGGTCTCCCTTCGGCGGAGACGAGCTGGCCCCTGTCCGAGGGCTGTCCGCCTCCCGTCGGGTAGAAACCAGTCTCCTCAAGGATCACTCCCCCTGGGACGTGGGAGGAGACGGAGGAATCGAACTCCTTTCGATAGGCGTCGGTGAGGTAGAGCGCTCCCTTCATCGGGCTCTCCGAGAGCGGCCGCGAAGTTAGCGGTATCGCATGCAGGGTCCGCCGACCGCACCCGGTCCCGGCCCGGAGCACAATGTTAATTATCGACCCGCGGATGGTCGCAACAGGTGTGAACGTGTCCATCAAAGTGGCGGTGAACGGGTACGGTACCATAGGCAAGCGCGTGGCCGATGCGGTGTCCGCGCAGAAGGACATGACGCTCGTGGGAGTCGCGAAGGTGCAGCCCACCTTCGAGGCCCAGCTGGCCGTGAAGAAGGGGTACAAGCTCTTCGTGGCAGGCAACGGGAAGAGGGAGGACTTCGCGGCGGCGGGGGTCCATCTGTCCGGGACACTGGAGGACCTGCTCCGGGAGGCGGACGTGGTGATCGACTGCACGCCCGAGAAGGTGGGGGCCGTCAACAAGGAGCTCTACGATAAGGTGGGGATCCGAGCGATCTGGCAAGGGGGCGAGAAATCCACCATTGCCGAACATTCCTTCAGTGCGATGGCGAACTACGCGACCTGTGTCGGTGCGAAGCGCCTGAGGGTGGTCTCCTGCAACACCACCGGGCTGGCCCGCGCCGGCGCGCTGCTGACCCAGCACTACGGTGTCGAGCGCTGGGAGACCACGCTCATCCGGAGGGCGGCCGACCCCGGGGAGTCCAAGAAGGGCCCGATCAACGGCATCCTTCCCACGATGAAGCTCCCGTCGCACCACGGGCCGGATGTCCAGACCGTGCTGCCCGGCCTCAACATCACGACGGCCGCGGTGGTCGTTCCTACGACACTCATGCACGTGCACTTCAACCACGTCACGCTCCAGCGCCCCCCATCGGGGGTCGGGGCTGTGCACAGCCTCCTCTCGGGCGAGCCCCGGTTCGTCCTCTTCGCGGGCACCGCCGGTGTGGAGGGAACCCCTCAGGTGATGGAGTGGGCCCGGGACCGCGGCGGCTCACGAAGCGATGTGATGGAGAACGTGCTCTGGGAGAATGGGATCAAGCTCGACGGGCGGGAACTCTACTTCTTCCAGGCGATCCACCAGGAATCCATCGTGGTGCCCGAGAACATCGACGCCGTACGCGCCGCCTTCTCGCTGGAGACGGACTCCCTCCGATCCATGGCGCTGACGAACTCCTCCCTCGGACTCACCGCCGGAGCGACCCGGGCGCCGCGGCCCTCCGGGTAGACCCTCTCCCGGGACCCCAACGTGGTGGACTCCTTCGACCTCGCGCTGGGCGTCCTCCTCGTCCTCTACGCAGCGGTCATCGCCCGCCAGTTGCTTCTGCGCGGACCCCCTCTCTCGGTGTTCTTCCTGACGGGTGGGGCCGTCATGATCGCTCTCGGGGTGCTCACCCCGCAGCAAGCGCTCGGGGCGGTCAACTTCTCCGTCCTGGTCTTCCTGTTCTCTATGTTCGTCTTTGCCGTCGCCCTGGAGAAGGCCGGGGTCCTGACCCACCTTGCCAGCTGGCTCCTGGCGCGGGGAGGGACCGTGGAGCGGCTCCCCACCTACCTCTTCGTCGGGTTCGGTCTCCTCTCCGCGTTCCTGGTCAACGATGCCATCGTCCTCCTTTCCGTTCCTCTCATGCTTTCCCTCGCCAAGAGAGCGAAGGTACCCCCCATTCCGCTCCTCCTGACGATCGCCTATGCGGTCACGGTGGGCAGCGTGATGACTCCGCTCGGTAACCCTCAGAACGCCCTGGTCGCCCTCTCGAGCGGGATCTCCTCTCCGTTCTCGACCTTCGCGCGCTATCTCGTTCTCCCGACGCTCTTGAACCTCGCGATCGGGGGCTACCTCGTGGGACGATGGTTCGGTCCGGAGCTTTCCCGGGCCGCCGGGGGCCACCCCGAGAAGCTCGAACCGAAGAGCATCTCCTTCTTTCCCGCCTCCCCTGCGGGCGGGTGGTGGCCTTGGATCCGCCGCCGTCCCTCGGTCCTCATCTTTCCGGGGACGGTGTCCTTCCTCCTCTTCAACGATCTGGGCTCCAGCTTGTTCGGCATGCCTGCGCTCCCGATATGGGCGATCGCCCTTGCCGGGGCCCTGCTGCTCCTCCTGCTTCACCCGGCGGGAAAGAGCCTGCTCGATGAGGTGGACTGGGACACGCTCCTTCTCTTCGTCGGGTTGTTCGTTGTGATGGGCGCCGTCTCGATAGCAGGGCTCTTTGCAGGGATGGGGAACATCCTTCCCATTCCCGCAGCGACGGCGGGTCATCCCTCGGCCGGGACATTGGCGGGGGTGCTCGTCTCGAGCGTGCTCGGGAGCCAGGTTCTCTCCAATGTCCCCTGGACCGCGCTCTCGATACCCTTCCTCCAGCACCTGGGGTACGGAAGCTCCGCACCGGAGGTATGGATGGCCCTAGCGGCCGGGAGCACCCTTGCCGGGAACCTCACCCTCATGGGGGCCGCGAGCAACCTCATCGTGCTGACCCAGACCGAGCGGGCCGGGGTCAAGATCTCGTTCTACCGGTTCGTCCGCTACGGGGTCCCGCTGACGCTGATCACCGTTGCGGTGACCTTCGGCGCGCTGTTAGTGGGGATATAGGGCGGTTCAGTCGGACTGAACCGTGACGGTGCCGCCGCGCCCCTTGGAGATTTGGAGCTTGCCGCGGAATTCCTTGACCCATCCGTCGGAGATCTTGATCTTCTGTCCCACGGAGTACTGCCGGATCTCGTCGCCCCAGAGGGTCCACTGAACGGTCCCGGTCTCATCCTTGAGCGTGGCATCCGCCACATCGGTCTCTCCGCGTTGGGTGCTCACTCGGCGAGGAGGAGAAATGGCAGAGATGGTAGCCTCGATCGTCGCACTGGAGTTGGCTTTCAGACTCGCGATAGTCGCCATGGGGCGTGCATAGTGGTTTCGGCTATGAAGCTACCGGTTAGCCCGTTCCTTGTTCGTAGGCCCCGATGTAGCGACCGGGGCGGCCGGAAGAAGCCCTCCCCCGGTCGGCGAAGGGATGCCCCCTTGCGACTACAGGACCCGTCCGTAGGTGGGGAGGTCGAGGAGGTCGGAATCGGTGGCCCGGATCCCGCGTTCCAAGTCCTCGACTTCCAGCCGCTTCCCGGTCAGCCCGTTCATTCGGGCCCGGAAGAAGGCGCGGGCCATCACTTGCGTCCCCGCCTCCAGCAGGAACGCCTCCGCGAGTTCCTCCAGGGAGGCATCCGGGTGGTGGGCGGTCTCGTAGTAGACCGCCCAGAGCAACTGGTCCCGCCGTACGAGATAGGCCAGGTATCCTCGCAGGAGCTGCTCCGCCTGCGGGGTGAGGGACGGAGGGGTGTCCGGGGGGGCGAAGACTCCGAGGGAATCTCCCTTTCCACCGGTCTCCCGGAGGACGAACGCAGCCCACCCTTCCTCGCGGGCATAGAAGGATACGCACCCTCGATCCTTTTCGTAGAAGAGGGGGAGCGTGGCGAGCCCCTCTTCCTCGGTGGGGGGGGATCCCGGGGGGAAGTCGTCGGATCCCGGGAGCGGGAGTTCGGCGAGCAGACGGGCACGCAGTTCGTCGGGTTCTGACCACAGTTCGTGGCGCTGCATCCGCATCCGTAGCTTCGCCACCCGGCGGGAGTTGAACTCTATCCAAACTCCCACGGGGTGTTTGAGGGTCTCAGCGGTGATCGCCGCGATCTCCTCTTGGAAGCCGACGGCGGGAGAGTGGGCGCCATCGGCCCGGTTCCACAGGGCAAGACGAGAGAGATCGACCCCGGGGCAGCTGAGGCAAGTCGTCACCTGCACCCTCGTGCCGACATGGGCGGTCAGGGGGTATTCCCGGCAGGGGAACGGGCGGTCCGGGTGGCACCGGCACCGATTCGCCTTGAGGAAATGGCAGGCCCCGCCCTCCGGGCGGCTAGCGATCAAAGAATACCCGCCCTGTCCCTCGAGAAAGGGGGTCGAGGGCTCGATTTGGAGCAATCGAGCACTCTCCTCGGCCGAGACGGCCGGGGTGGCGTAGCAGCACAGCCCGCAGTCGGGACGGCAGGCAAAGGAAAACCCGCTCAGGAGGCCGAAATCGACCGTCGGTTCCTTGCCGTCCCTCTCTTCCCGGGCCCGCGAGGATATGGGAACGTGGGTCCCGTGTTCGGTCGAGGTCACGATCCGGTTCCCGCTCCCTGGCTCCGCCGGAGTTTGTCCAGGAACGCTTTGCCGACCTCGACCGAGCGCTCCTTCTCCCCGGACTCGAAGGCCGAGAGCATCTCGTTCGCAAGGGTGACCTTGTGGTAGCGGACCGTGCTCGGGTGGTAGTAGTGCGCCCCGGCGCGGGTCGCAAACTCCCGGAGGAAGGGGGAGCCGTAGGCCGTCACGTCGACCACCACGGTGGCGATGTCGATCGACTGCAGGGTTCGCGGGAGGAACTCCAGTTCCCGGCGCAGGTTCCCCCCCTGGACCATGGCCACGTTCGACTTGCCGGTCGTCACAAGGAGGAGGATCTTGACAGCGTCGATGGTGTCCGCGAGCCGGAGGAGGAAGAGCTTGGTCGCTTCCATGACTCCGGAGGCAAAGGGGCTGAGCCCGCCCCACTCCGCCTTCTCGAAGGTCGCCCGGACCAGCTCGAGGTCCGAGGTGAAATCGCTCACGACGCGCCCATGGTCCCCCCGAGAGTAGACGAGGGCCACGCGGTCCCTCCGTTCATAGGCGTCCAGGAGGAGGGAACGGATGATGCCCTCGATCTGCTCCTTGGCCTCCTCGTCGTAGGTACTATTGTCGACCACGAGCCCGAGATAGGAGCCGATCCGGGCGTACCGGATGTTCTCTTGGAGGTCTTGCAATCCAATGTCGAGGCGGGAGTTCCGGCCCATCTTGGCCCCGCGCCGGATGGCCGCGCGGATGGTGGGGATGACCGCGACATCCGACGGTCCTTCGGGTCCGGCGGTCCGGTAGGCGACCACGCGGCCCCGGCGCCCCACCACCAGTCGGCGGGCGGCCTTGCCCCCGTGGCGGACCGAGGAGAGGAGCTCACCCTCGCGCTCGGTGGAGATCTCGTTGATGATGCGGCGCAGCTTCTGATCCCGCCCCGTCTCGATCCGGCGCATCACGTCCTGGACCGCTTCCCGGATGGGTCCGACGGTGCGGTCCTTGATGAGGCCGAGGAACCGGTCGGTCTCGATCTCGATGAAATCCTTGTCGGCGATGAGGAACGTGGTGAGCATCGTCTCCCGGATCTCCCGGTCCCACCGCTCCAGGTTCCGCTCGAGGAGCTTGAGCGCATCCGGAGTGACGTCCGTCACGTTCACGAAGGGGATCCGGACGTAGAGGGCGAATTGCTCCTTGGAGAGCTCGTAGCCGAACTGCCGCGGCAGGAGGTACCGGAAGTCCTCCACGCGAGCGCTCTCGCCCCCTGCGTCCTCGGTCGGCATCCGGGGATACAATGGTACCCTCCCAATATAACCTGGGGCCCGACCGGGGCGGCCCCCTCCCTTCAGGCCCGGGAACGGGAGATGGGCCCCGGGGGGATCACCGAGGCGACGAGGTGAGCGAGGCGGAGCGGCTCGGGGAACGAGCCCCGCACCAAGCTCTTCCGGAGCAGTTGGATGGCCTCTCCCTGCGTCGCCCCGACGGCGGAGAGCCAGAGGGGTTGGGGGTCTTGGGGGAAACGGAACAGCGGATGGGCCCGCAGGAGACGGAGGGCCTCGGTCTTCTCCGGGAAATGCTGTCGTAGGGCCGCCTCCATGGCGTCGAGATCCGGTTTGCGGCGGGTGACAGTGATCACCGGGAGCCCGGTCGCCGAGTGGAGCTCGTCGAGGTCGACCACGTTGAAGCCCCCGAAGGAGATCCCGTCCAAGAGCACGGCCTGGGTCGCCTCAGCGGCCCCGGAGCCTGCGATGAGCTCCCTCAGGACCCGGGTCGCGTCCGTTCCGTCCACCTCGACCTCCCCGCGGACGACCCCCTCGATGTAGGACGGCAGTGAGACGATGAGGCCCACTACCGCCGTTCGAGGGCTCTCGAAGGTGAAGGGCGCATCGTCGAAGGCGAAGACCCTCGGATGGGGCTTTGTGGGGGGCAACCCGGGAGTTCGCGGGGGTGTCATGGGGAAAGACCTACCGCTTCGGGAGTTAAAGGACCCGCCCCCCGGGCCGTCCTCAGGGTTCGTCTGACGGATAGTCACACTTAATAGGGCATGGTTCATTGAACTAGCATGTCAAATCTTAACGCGCTCCAGGGTCGGCCGACAGGCTACGCGAGCTACGCCCTCGTGCTCGGCACGCTGCTGGCGCTCCTCGTCTCCTCGTTCGCGGTGCTCCCTGGGACTGCGGTCGCCTCGTCGTCGGTCTCCTCTCCGGCGCCCTCTCTGTCTCCCCAAATCGGTGGGAGCCCACTCCCCTCGGCGACCACCTCGGGAGACCTCTGGTTGGAATTCCAGCACGACACCCAGAATTCGGGTGTCTCCGGGAACCCCCCCGTGGGCTCGAATCTGTCGTGGAACGCCTCGCTCCCGACCTTCGCTGACGGCGCGCACGCCCCGTTCGTCGGGTCCCCCGTGGCGGGCTATGGGAACGTGTACGTCCCCACCGGCAACGCCATCACTGCCTACAACGCATCGACCGGCCTGAAGGCATGGAACACCACGCTGACCCCGAACGCTGGCGGAGCGGGATTGGTCGTCGACGAGACCCCGCTCCTGTGGAATGGCCTCCTCATCGTCTCGCAGGATTCCAACACGCCCGGGGGGTTCCCCGCCTGCGTCGGGAACCTCTGCAGCTACCTCTATGTCCTGGACGCGGCGACCGGCGCCCTCCTCAATGTGACCCAACCGAACACGGGCGGCACGGTCTGGAGCGGCGACCCCGAGTCCAATTCTCCCGTGCCCCTCAACGCGAGCGACTTCAACGGGAGCTCGGGATTCCTCTTCCTGAACCACATGGGCTACGAATACACCTACACCTGGAACGGCACGGCCGTCCTCCCGGTCGGCAACAACATCGCTGCCCGGACTACCAGCGCGGGCGGTGACCGGACCACCTCCACACCCTCGCTCGCCTATCTCCCGGGCACGGGCTGGGCGTCCTTCTACCTGGATGCGGCGAATTCCGCGATCGACGCCGTGAGCGTCAGCAATGCGAGCGCCCTCAACTTCGTCGCTGGGTATCCTCTCGCCAGCCCCATCGGCACGGCGACGATGACCTTCGCGGGCGGGCAGAACTCCGGGTCGATCTCCATCGCCAACATCTCGACCCCTGGCGGCGTGTTTCCCGTGGGATTCTTCGGGGACCACCACCCTGCGGGCCAGACCAGCCTGCTCTACGCGGTCAACCTTTCCAATCCTGCGAACCCCCTCCTTGCCTCCTCTCAGCTCGTCGGTCCGAACGATAATGGGGTGCTCTCGGCCCCGGCCCTGGTCCGGACGAACGCGTCCGGGGTCGGTCTCATCGTGACCGATCTCAACGGCACGGTCAGCCGATGGAACTTCTACGATCCTCCTACGGGTACCCCTAGCCTCACCCAAGTCTGGGTGACGACGGTTGGAGCCCCGGCCGTCAGCGCGGGTTCCCCCGCCATCGCCGGCAACACGGTCTACGTGGGGAATGGCACGGGCGGACTCCTTGCCCTGAACGTCAGCACCGGAGCCGCGCTCTGGAACGCCAGCCTCGGCGCTCCCGTCCGATCCTCCTTTGCCCTTGGCTACGACCGCCTCTACGCGGTCGCTGACCCGGTGAACGGGGGTCCGACCGCCCAGGTGGCGGCCTACGGTGCCCCCGCTCCGCCTGCGCTCGCGATCGTCTCGACCCTAGCGACCCCCAATCCCGTGACTTCCGGGGGGACGGTCACGCTCAAGGTCAATGTGACCACGGGGACAGCCTTGGCCCGCTCTCCCGCCTCGGGTGCTACGGTGTCTGCCTCCTTCCCGTTCGGTACCCCTCTCCTCGTCACCGGGACGACCAACAGTGCCGGGACGGCAACCCTCTCTTGGGTCACCCCGAGCTCCAGCCCGGTCGAGTACAACGTGACCTCCCGGATCAACGTCAGCCTCCCGGGGGCGCTTCCCACCTCCGGGTCCACGAGGATCACGGTACTTCCGGGCGGAGGTTCCGGAGGAGGGGTACTCCAGATGACCGCGGCCCTCTCCCCGCTCAACTCCTCGATCGCTCCCGGAAACAGCACGAATCTCACCCTCGCGGTCAACGGCCCCGGGGGAAGCCCGCTTCCGAACGCCACCGTGACCGCCACGCTGACGGGTCCCGGCACGCTCTCGGCACCCCCGGCTCCCACCGACGCCGCGGGCAAGTCGCTTCTCAAGGTGGTGGCCTCGAGCACGGTCACGACCTCCCAACCGATCTTGGTGCAGTGCCAGGTCTCGGTCAGCGGCTACGCGAACACCTCCGCCGCCGCGGTGGTGGAGGTCTCCGTCAGTCCCATCATCGCGCCCCCGGGTAGCACTCCCCTCTCTGCGACGATCACACCGTCCTCCGCAGTCCTCTGGACCGGCAACGTGACCCCGCTCAAGGTCGTCGTGATCAACGCCACGAGCTCGAAGCCGGTGTCCGCGGCCACGGTCACCCTTTCGCTCTCCGCCGGAACGGGGAGCACCGTCTCGCCGGCCTCCGCGACCACGGACGCGAGCGGTGTGGCGTGGTTCAACCTGACCGCAGGGAAGACAGCAGGGGCGATCCTCGTCACGGTCGTCGTGAGCGCCCCCTCGTACACGAGCAGCAGCGCGTTCGCCTCGATCTCGGTCATCAACCCTGCGGGCCATAGCGCTGGAACCTCGGTCTCGTCGACCCTGTCGAGCCCGCTCGTGATCCTGCTCATCGGGCTGGTGATCCTGCTCCTCCTCGCCCTCCTGCTGGCGCTGGCCCGCCGCCGCTCCTCTCCCCCGCCTTCGAAGAAGTCGGGGGAAGAAAAGCCGGAGCCGATCCAGACGTGGGCGGGATCCACGAAGGGGGAGGAGAAACCCGCGGATTCCTCTGAGACCTCGTCGGGGGCCGCTCCTCCCGCCGAGTCTCCCTCAGGAGAGAAGCCTGAGTCGACGACCCCGGCGAGCACCGACGCCCCCAAGGACCCGGAGTGGAAGGAGGAGTCGTCCCCGGCCCCTTCGCCGCCGGCAGATACCCCCGCCCCCTCGGCCGATGCTCCCCCAGCTTCGGAAGGATCCGGATAGCCCGCACCTAGTTTCGGTGGCGGAAGGCCCTTCGGCAATTTTATCTCGGGAACGAAGTACTAGGAACTGTGTTCCCGCAGCAGCCCACCGAGATCAAGTGTCCCCGGTGCGGGTTCCTATTCCTTGCGGGCCATCCGACGCACCCGGGGCTCATGGCGTGGGTCCCCTGTCCCCGATGCTGGAATCCCTGCCCCAGCCTCCCCTCTCCCACCGAGCCGCCCCTCTATTCCTGGGAGGTCTACCGCACCCTCTATCCCGAGCCGGTCTGGCCCCGGAAGGCGACCTGGGAGCAGAAGCGGGCCTTCACCTTCCTCCTGGCGGGCGCCGGGGTCCTCCTCCTGGTATTGGCCGGGATCTTCGGGTTCTTCGGTGTCGGGGGATCCCTCGACCACACCTTCTCCGTCCGCGGGGTGGTGGTCTCGGGCAGCACCCCGCTTTCCGGGGTCCAGGTCACAGTGGATCCCCAATCGCACCCGGTGGTCGTCTTCACGGGGACGCAAGGACAGTTCGCTCTGCCGTCGCTCTCCACCGGGGTCCACCTGCTGGAATTCTCACAGGTGGGTTACGAGACGACCAACGTCACGGTCTTCCTCTCGAGCTTCTACACGAGCCCGAGCGGGAACCTGACCCACCTCGTCGTGGGCATGGTTCCAGGGAATGCCTCGGTCTATCAGAATCCTGGCTATTCCGAATTCCCCGACCTCGAGACGTACCTGACCATCGTCTATTCGATGTCCGTGATCGAGGTGATCGCAGGCGGGGTGGCCCTGTGGGGCGCATTCTGGTACTATAGGGGATTGCGAGTGCCCCGGGGGGTCGTCGGAAGCCTCGGGGCGGTGGTCACTCCCCTCTTCCCTCTCGTGGCAGGGATCGGGACGATCTACGGTATCCTGCTGCCCGCCTCGATATTCTTGGCGAGCGCCGCCAGCTTCCTCGGGGTGGTCGCATTCCTCGGGATCGTGCTGACCCACAAGCTTGCGCCCAACGACTAGACCACCGAAGAAAGGCGGGCCGGTAGGATCCGGGATCCTAACGTGCCTTGAGGACCTTCTTGACGTTCGGATGTTCCTTTCGGAAGATCTTGGAGTGGCAGTAGTCGCAGCGAACGCCATAGCTGTTGTAATCCGCAGGGAGCGGCTCCCCGCATCGGACGCAGCGGAACATGGAACGTTCCCATCTTCTCCTACCAATTTAATCTTTTCGCCCGCCTGGTCTGGGCCCCTTTTCCGGTCCGACCCCGGTTTCCCTCCAAGGGAACCCGGATGCAATTCCACTTGGGGACCGAACAGCGGCCCCTTCGTCGGTTGAACCCTCCCCAAAATGGGAAGCATCATGAGTTGCGTTTCCTTCTCCCTGGCAATCGCATGCTCAAGGTCACGCCGCAAGTCCGTCGCCGGTTCGTTCTCGGGCGGCAGGGGCTCTGGCCTGGAAGGCGTTGGAGGGGGCTCGCGGGGCTCGAGCAGGCCTTCGAGACGGTCCGGGCGGTCCAGGTCGACCCCCTCGCGGTGATCGGGCATTCCCACGACCTGGTGCTTGAGAGCCGGGTGGAGGGCTACCGGCCCGAGCACCTCGAGACCTTGCTCTACCGCCGGCGGGCGGTGTTCGAGTACGGGGGCACGCTGTTCCTCTACCCCCGGGACACCCTTCGGTTGCACTGGTCGTGGGTTCATCACGCGGGCGTCTCGGACAACATGCAACGCTGGGAGGCGGAGAATCCAACGGTGATGAAGGCGGTTCGGGAGAAGATCCGCCGGAGCGGCCCCTTGAGCAGCAGTGCATTCCTCGACGGGACGAAGGTCGATCACTACCGGAGCAGTCGGCTCGAGGGAGTGGCCCTCCACCACCTGTGGCGATGGATGGAGATCATGGTCCACCATCGGGAATCCAATCTGAAGTATTACGACCTCACCTCCCGGATCTTTGGCCGGTTGCCAACGCCCTACGGTCTTGAGGAGACGCACGAGCGAATGGCCCTCGAACGAACCGCATGGCTGGGGTGGCTCGGAAAGTACGAGGCGCCCTACCTGCGAACCGGTCCGGAAGGGCGAGGATCGCAGCGTGCCGAGAGGATCGCGCTGGTGGATCGGCTGGCCCGCAAGGGTCTCCTGGCCCCCGTGGAGGTCGAAGGGGAGCGGGGGGTCAGCTACGTCCGGACCGAGGACCTTCCCGTGCTCGAAACGCTCTCGGCGGGCAACCTCCCGCCCTCCTGGAAGCCTCTCTCGGAGGAGAGCGAGGCGGTCCTCCTCGCTCCGCTCGAAGTGGTCTCTTCCCGCAATCGTTCCCGGTCCCTCTTCGGATTCGAGTATGTCTGGGAGGTCTACAAGCCCGCGCATCTGCGCCGGTGGGGCTACTATGTGCTGCCCGTGCTGCTGGGTGACCGGCTGGTGGGGCGCATCGAACCCCAGTACGCGTCGGCCACGAAAGAACTGCGGGTGGCCAAGGCCTGGTGGGAGCTTGGTGTCGACTTGGACGAAGTGGCCGAACCTCTCGCGCGGGCCCTCGCGCGAGTGCAGCAAAGGATGGGCGCGCGACGGATCGTGCTCGGTCGGGTCGGGCCCCCCGCGTTCAAGACCCGGCTATCTAGGGTCCTCCCTAAATGATCCCTTGACGGAGACCTCATAGCGCCCCCCTGACGACCGGGCCCCGCCCGCGAACTCGCCCACCGGCAGGCCGCACGCGACCGGGAAACGCATCGACAAAGCTATCAGGCCCGAGGGACCGTACCGACCGAGGTAGGTCATGGAGGGTTTGTTCCGAAAGGAGGTGGAACTACAAGGTCACTGGGTGCGCCTCGTGCCGCTGCGGGCCGAGCACGCAGCCCGGCTCCTGTCGGAAACGCGCGATCCGGAGATCTGGAGGTGGTGGAGGTCCGAGCCCCCCACCACGGAGGAGCGTCTCCAGGAGTGGATCGGACACCTCCTGCGGGAGCGCGACGCCGGTGAGGCCCTTCCCTTCACGATCGAGCTCGTCGCCGAGGAGCATCGAGCCGTGGGCATGACCCGATTTCTCAACATCTCCCGAGAGGATCGGAGGGCCGAGATCGGGGGGACCTGGATCGCACGCCGCCTCTGGGGCACCCCCGTCAACCTGGACGCGAAGTACTTGCTCCTTCGGCACGCCTTCGAGAGCGAGGGCATCGAGCGGGTGGAGCTCAAGACGGACGGGCGGAACTTGCGCTCCCAGCGGGCCATCGAAAAGACCGGGGCGGTACGGGAGGGGGTGCTCCGGCACCACATGATCACCTGGGATGGGTATCCCCGCGATTCTGTGTACTTCAGCATCCTCTCGGGGGAGTGGCCCTCGGTGAAGTCCCGGTTGAACACGATCCTTGAAGGAAGACGCGCCCCGGGTCATTCCCAATCTCCTCCCGGGGGCCTCTGAGCCCGCTGGGAAGCGCTGGGCACAGCTTAAGTCATCGGCCGGTAATTCCCCCTGTCTCGGTATGAACGACAGCATCCCCACGCGGTACGATCCGAAGTCCTTCGAGAGCCGCTGGCAGGCCCTGTGGGAGGAGCACAAGCTCTTCGTGGCCCCCCCGGTCGCCCCGGGAGCCGCCCATTGCACGATCCTGTTGCCTCCCCCCAATGTGACCGGCACCCTGACGCTGGGCCACAGCTTGGGAGACACGTGCATGGACATCCTCGCACGCTGGCGCCGGATGCAGGGGGTACCCACCCTCTGGCTCCCGGGTGTCGACCACGCGGGGCTTGCCACCCAGATGGCCGTGCGCAAGGCCCTCGAGGCCAAGGGGGTGGATGTGAACCATCTGAGCCGGGAGAACCTTCGCCAAGAGATAGAGAACTGGAAGGGGGAGAAGGAAACGTACATCCGCCGCCAGCTCACGGCCCACGGTTTCTCGCTGGACTGGACCCGGTACACGTACACCATGGACCCCCGGTACCGGAAGGCGGTACAGACCGCCTTCCTCCGTCTGTACCGCGAGGGCCTCATCTACCGGGCCGAGAAGATGGTGAACTGGGACCCCAAGCTGCTCACCGCCATCTCCGACCTTGAGGTCATCCCGGTGACGACCCACGGGAAGCTTTGGTACATTCGGTATCCGCTGGAGGGGAACGAGGGCGAGGGGATCACGGTGGCCACCACTCGGCCCGAAACGCTCTTCGGCGACGTGGCCGTCGCCGTCAACCCGGAGGACGAACGCCACCGGCACCTCGTCGGGAAGCGCGTGCGGCTGCCGCTCACGGACCGTGTGCTTCCGATCATCGTCGACACGGGGGTGGACGTGGCCTTCGGCAACGGGGCGCTCAAGATCACCCCTTCGCACGACCTCGCCGACCTGACCATCGCCAAGCGGCATCCCGATCTTCCCACCCGCCGGGAGGTCCTGGACGAACGCGCCCACTTGGCCGGGGAATTCGTTCCCGAGCCGTTCCGCGGGCTCTCCTGCAACGAGGGACGCACCCGCGTGGTGGAGGCGCTGAAGGAGGCGGGCCTTCTGGTCAAGGAAGAGCCGCACACCCATAACGTCGGACGCTCGGAGCGCTCGAACGCCCCCGTCGAGCCCCGGCTCTCGACGCAGTGGTTCGTGGACACGTCGTCGATGGGGAAGCGGGCCCTGGACGCCGTTCGGGAGGGAAAGGTGCGCATCGTCCCGGACCGCTGGACGAACACGTACTATCATTTCATGGAGAACCTGCAGGACTGGTGCATCTCGCGCCAGATCCTCTGGGGGCACGAGATCCCCGTCTGGTACTGTGGGAAGTGTGGGGCCTTTGACGCGGAGGAGAGCGCTCCCGCCGCGTGTGCCAAATGCGGGAGCACGGACCTCCACGCCGACCCGGATGTGCTCGACACCTGGTTCTCCTCGTGGCTCTGGCCCTTCGCGACGCTCGGTTGGCCCGAAGAAACCGCCGACCTTGCCGGCTACTTCCCTTCCGACGTGCTCGTCACCGGCTCCGACATCGTCTTCTTCTGGGTGGCCCGGATGATCATGAGTTCCTTGAACTTCCGGAACGCGGTTCCCTTCCCCGACGTGTTCCTCACCGGTATCCTGACGGACAAGGAGGGTCGGAAGCTCTCGAAGCACCTCGGCAACTCTCCCGACCCCCTCGAATTCATCGACAACTGGGGTGCGGACGCGTTCCGGTTCGCCCTCGTCTTCCCGAACCCGGTGGACCAGAACGGATGGTGGGATTACGCGCACCACTTGGAAGGAGGGCGAAACTTCGTCACCAAGCTCTGGAACGTGGTCCGTTTCGTCCAGGGCGCCCTTCCCCCGGGTCTGCCTGCGCCGAAAGCGGCCCCCCGAGAGGCGAAGGACCTCTTCGACCGGTGGATCCTCCGCCGCCTCGCGTACACCGAGCGCGAAGTGGGATCCACCCTCTCCAACTACGAGTTCACCAAGGCCGCCTCGGTCCTCCATCAGTTCCTGTGGCGGGAAGTCGCAGATTGGTACCTGGAGGCCCAGAAGAGCCGTCTCAAGGGGGTCAAGGGGACGGAAGCCCAGCGGGAGACCGCAGAGGTCTTGCTCTACACGGTGGACCGTTTGCTGCGCCTCCTCCATCCCTTCTTGCCCCATGTGACGGAGGAGCTCTGGCACGCCCTTCCCCACGAGGGGGAGTTCCTGGCGGTCTCGGCCTGGCCGGAACCGCTGCTGCTCCCCGAGGACGGGGCGGAGGAAGAGGTGGCGAACCTGCAGGAGATCGTCCGGGGGTTCCGGGCCCTCTCCAAGGAGGGGGGTTGGGCGGAGTCCGAGCGTCCCGCCGCGGTCTTCCACCCCACGGCTCCCCTCGCCCGACGGTCCCTGGAATCCGGGGACGTCCGCGCCCTCGTCCAGACGCTGGCGAAGCTGGGGAGCCTCGAGATCGCCGGAGAGCCCCGCGGGGGACCGGCGAGCGTCTCCCTCGTGATCGCCCCTGGTGCCCTCTATCTTGCCCGTAAGGGCCGGGAGGCCGGTGGCGACACGGCGCTCCTGAAGGAGAAGCGGATGGTCGAACAACTCCTGGAGAAGTCCCGAGCCCGCTTGGCGGACCCCACCTTCTCCGCTCGTGCCCCGGAGAGCGTCCGCAAAGAGCTCGAATCCAAGGTGGCCGAGCTCGAAGCGCGTCTTCGGAGCATCTCGGCGCACCTGGAGGAGCTGCCGTGACGCATCACGAACGTCCTCTCCGCC
Organism: Thermoplasmata archaeon; assembly: GCA_021809545.1. Lineage (GTDB taxonomy): Archaea > Thermoplasmatota > Thermoplasmata > Lutacidiplasmatales > UBA184 > JAJYEA01. Next base: position 88,093 of record JAKAYL010000002.1, on the reverse strand, counting down.
TCGTGGCCTTCGACATGGACGGGACCCTAGTCGACGTCGAGAGCTCCTGGGCGTACGTCCACCATCACTTCGGTGAGAACAATGACGAGGCGGTCCGGGCGTTCATGAACAACGAGATCGATGATGCCGCGTTCGTTCAGCGGGACCTTGCGCTGTGGCGCCGTCACGCCCCGCAGATCTCCACGCGCGACTTGGAGGGGATCCTCGCGGAGGTCCCTCTCATGCCGGGCGCCCACGAGCTCATGAGCCACCTCCATGCCCACGGCATCCAGACCGTCATCATCAGCGGAGGGCTCGAGATCCTCGCGGAGCGTATCCGCCGGGAGCTCGGGATGGACCGGGCGCTCGCGAACGGCTTCGAGACGGACGCGAACGGGGTCCTCCTGCGAGGGATCGTACGCGTCCCAGTGAAGCGGAAGGAGGAGGTCCTCCGGGCCCTTCAGGCGGAGCTCGGGATCTCGCCCGAGGAGACCGGCTCGGTCGGGAACTCAGAGATCGACGTGGGGCTCTTCCGGGCCTCCCGGATCGGGGTCGCCTTCAACCCCCAGGACGACCTTGTCCTCTCCGGTGCGAGCGTCGTCGTGACCGGCAAGAGCCTCAAGTACGTGATCCCCGCGTTCAGCCCGAAGTGAACGTTTTCCCCGGAGGTCCATCGGAGATCCTCCTCAGCAAACCTTATTGACGGAGGGGCCCTTCTTTGAATTGTGCGCCGAAGATTCTCTCGTCGTGCCGTCGCCGGCTTCTTCGAAGAGTTCCCGGTCTTGATGGTGGTGCTCGCCGCCCTGCTCATCTTCCTGGCCACGGCCGTGTCGGCGTTTGAGAACCTCTCGCAGAAGCAACAGAGCTCGCAGTTCTCCCAGGAGGCCCAGACCCTCCTGCAGGCGGTACTGGGCTACCAGAACCTCACCTACCAGAACCAGCAGGGGCTCTTCCAATCCACCAAGGTCGTCAATCTGACCTATACGAATATTTCATACGACCTACATCCGCCCAGCGGTTACGAGATCCAGATCCTTGATCTCTCCGCCTACCACACGCACTACAACCGGACGGTCGACAGTTGCAAGCAGAGCTACTCGTCGGGAAGATACCCGGCCTGCATCCCTGGGCCGGGGGTTCATCTTTCCTACGGGGTCTACGCAGCCCAGGCTCCCGTCTCCCTCCTCGTCACGGATCAGGAGTACCACGATGCCTTGGTGGTGGTGACCGTATGGAGCTGAGGGACCGGAGGCGCCGTCGCTTTTCCCGGAGGGGCCAGATCGCGCTCGTGGACGGGATCATCTTCCTCTCCCTCCTTCTGCTCGCCTTCTTCTTCTTGATGGACGTCTTCCTCACCCCCGTCGGGTCCGCCGGACAGAACTCCAACGGGCAGAGCTACGTCCGGGCCACGCTGAACACGCTGGTCCTGACGACGTACCCCACGGCCAGCTTCCCGCTCCATTCAGGGAAGATCGTCGAGCAGGACCAGGGGGTGGCCCGCCTGCTGACGGAGGCCGTCTATCTCCTCGCCAGCGGCCAGACCTCCCCTCAGCTGCTCCTCCACCCCGGAGCGGTCGGGTGGGCCCTCCAACTGGAGCTTCAAAACCTCACGCAGGGATCCTTCGGGCACTTCAATCTCACGGTGGTCGCTCCGGCCCAGCAGCACGGTGTTTCCCTCGATTTGGGGGCGCAATCTACATATTCCCCGATAGACATGTATGTGCAACAAATCGGTCTGCCGTCACCGCCTGGCTGGAACGGACCGATCAGCGTGACACTGGAGATATGGAACACATGAGGGGCGTCGGGATACTTGCGAGTGTGGTGCTGCTGTGCTTGATTATCGGAGCCATCCCCGTGAACGCCACCTCCTTCGGGGTCCATTCCGTGACCCCGCTCGGGGCCCCTCCGCCTCCCTCAGGTTGGAACTACTCGACGGGCATCGCGAACGTGGAGGATGTCGCCGTCTCGGGGAACGGGGGCTACGTGGCCGCCGTCTCCTCGGCCAACGACCTCTACCTCTTCAACACCAGCTCCAACACGCCTGAGGCGATTTGGCAGCTCCCGGCCGGGGGATTCAACGTGGGCTCCCTCGCGATCTCCGCGGCCTCCCCGACCCTTAACGGGAAGGTCGGTACCTCGAGCTACGTGCTGGTGGGCGTGGGGGGGAACGTCTACGCGTACGCCTACCCGAACGCCACCCCTCTCTGGAACTACTCTCCCGTCCACGAGATCCAGGCGAAGGACATCGGCTACACGGTCCAGTCCATCCGGGCCAGCGTGATCGCGGTCACTTTCGGGGCGCAGTACGTCGCCGCGGCCTTCTCCTACACGGCCACGAACGCCACGAGCGGGGTGTCGGACTACGGGGTCTGGCTCTCCTACCTCAACGGGATCTCATCCGGTGAGGTCTGGAACTGGTCCCAGGAATCCGGGACCGGAACGCAGATGGCCACGACGGGGCTCAGCATCACCCCTGACGGGACGTACATGGTCTTCTCCTTCAACGACGGGATCAGTTCCTACATGAACATCTACAAGTACTCCGGCTCGCCCCCTCCCCTGGTCCAGCAGATCACGACCAGCCCGGTCACCGCGGTCTCCCAGGCCATCATCTCCCCGGACGGGAGCACCATGTTCCAGGTCGGCGGGGACGGCTACTGGATCTACGATGCCTCGAACCGGAACATCCTCGGATACAACGACACGCAAGACACCCCCGGGACGGTCTTCGGGGGAAGTTCGCTGGTCGCGGCGAGCTACAACGGCTCCCGCTTCGTCGTGGACGCCGGGGGGAACAACCTCTACGGGTTCAACTATTCCTCTGCGACCCCCCCTGCCGGGTACGATCAGCCCATCTGGGAAATCCCGACCGGGAACTACCCTCTCATCAGCCTTCAGCTCAACCCCAACGATGCGTCCTACGGGGTCTACGTCACCACCAGTTCGAGCAGCAGTAGCCTCGGCTACTTCTACGCCCCCGGTGATGTCGGCCTTCAACCCGTGCCGTACCGGACCGTCCAGCTACCCTCCACCGCCTTGTCGGCCTCGAGCTCCACCACCCTCTCGGTCACCGCCGTCGGGATGAGCTCCCGGGGAGGGAGCGCGGTCTCGGAGCTTGAGGTGGTCTTCGACTACGGTCCGCAGGCTCCTCCCGCGGTCTCGCTCTCCATCTCCCAGGTGACCTACGACAGTTTCTTGGTGTCCTGGACCCCGAGCACGCTCGTGGACATCTCGGGCTTCCCGCAGATCAACCTGGCCCTCACCCCGGCGGACGGCCCCAATGCGAGCGCCGTGATCGTCTACGGGAACCAACTCCCGATCCTGGGTCTGCATGCCGACACCACGTATACGATCGAGCTCATCGTGACGACCTGGTGGGGACTGTACCTCGAGACCGTGAGCGCCACGGTGACCACGTTCCCCGCCCCTGCGCCGCCGGACCCGTTCGCCTGGTCGTACGCCATCTTTGCGGGGCTCCTCTCGGCGGGCTTCCTCTTCACGGGCATCGCCGCCGTCCTGAGCTTGCCGGAGAAGCGGGCGCCCGAGGAAGGTGGTGGCCGGGGTGGCGGCCTCTTCGCCAAGCGGCCCCGGAGCTCCTCGAAGAAGGGGCTCACCCGGCGCTCACCCTCGACGCGACTGCCGCCCGGTTTTGGCGGAGGATAAGGAACGGTGAAGCCGATGGCGGTGCCTCCGAAGCAGCCTCCCCAGGGGCAGCCGGAGGTTCCCGCCGAGCCGATCACCCCTCCACCTTTCGAGTATGAGGTGCGCACCGAGGGTAACTCTGTCAACCTGGTCATCAAATGCGAAGCGTGCGAGGGCCCCGACGGGATCGGCGACCCCCACTGCCGGGCTGCCATCATGCAGGCGATGAGCAACGAGTACTACGTCGACCTCATCACCATCACGGGGAAGATCATGCGTCAGTACTCCGGCTCCTCCGTGGAGTCTTTGAAGAAGATCTTCCAACTCGACAAGCTCTTGGAGCAGATGGCGGCGCGTCCCCCCGTTCCCTTTGTGGACGGGATCGCGATCCCGGAGTGCAACCTCGAGGATACCGTCCAGGTGCTCGAGCGCCAGGCGGAGGAGGAGAAGCAACGAAAGGTAGAGGAGGATACCGATCTCCCGCTCCCCGCGCCTCCCCCGCCCGCCCCTCCCCCCAGCGCGCCCTCTTCCCCGTACGGGGCGATTCCTCCCCCCCGGACCTCGACCCCCGGTCAGCCACCCAACTCTCCCTTCTTCCTTCCCCAGCCCGGCGCACCTGTCCCCGGACCGGCTCCGTTCCGTCCCCCCCCAACCGCGGAACCTGGAGTTCCTCTGGAGGAGCCGCTCGAGGAGAAGGCGAAGCGTATCCGGGCCAACCCCCAGGCCTTCGTCCGGAAGCTGCGGTACCTCAACTGCCCGAACTGCGCCTTCAACCCGAAGAATATGTACCTCGAGCTCAACGATCTCCTACGCGTAGGGGTCGAGCACTTCCTCCCCAGCTTCCGTTCCAAAGTGGCGCAGCTCCAGCAGGGGCGGCCCGAGAAGGAGTGCCTCCGTTGCCTTGGGATGTCCACGAGTGAGTTCGAGCTCTTGGACCAGCAGATCGAAGGGCTGGTGGGGGCGGTCGCCCAGCGGGGAGGTCGGGCCCGGGCGGTCCCTTCCCCCGGAGGCGCAGCGAAGCCATGATGGCCTCCTGCTACAACTGCGGCGCCCCGATCCCTCCCGAGAGCCGCATCTGCCCCCACTGCAATGCCCCTATCGCCTTTCCTCTGGTCTCTTCCGCAGCTACTGGGAGCACCGCCGACCTGGCGTACCAGTACCAGCCCCAGTACCGCCCCCTTCTGGCGAACCAAGCGGGATACGGGGCGAACCCGTGGGCCCAGCCCACCCAGCCTCAGCCGATCGGGGGTCCGGGAGGGTTCAACCCCCTCGCTCCCCTCCCCTGGACGCGGGCCGGGGCCACGAAGATGCTCGTCCTCGCCTCGCCCATGGCCCTCCCGGTGGAGGAGCGCCCGGGCGTCCTCGCGGGGATCCTCAAGAGCCTGGACGCGGTGCCGCTCGCCTTCACCCGGGACCTAACCGACATCCTGCGCCGGAGCACGCTCACTCGCCCAGGATTCTCCGGGTGCTGGGTCGACCCCCACCCTCCGGAGAAGGGGGACAAGCTCATCACCTACAACCTCGGGCCGAGCAAGGTCACGCTCTACCACATCCCGAACGAGATCGACATCCTCTACCACCTTGAGCTCGCCGACTACCACCTCAACCGGGACGAGGTCGAGCTCCTCCATCTGACCCGGGACGAGCTCATGGAGTACTATCCCAAGCGGCTCGCCCTCCAACACCTCTCCCACACCCGGCATGTGGTGCGCGAGATGGCCCAGCGCCTGATGCAGCGTGTGGCCCGGGAATCCGGTATCCAGCTCTCCGGCTCCGCCGCTTCCCGGGTCCAGCGCTTCTCCGAGCTCGCGGACATCCTGACCCGGCACCTCGTGGGGCTCGGGGCCCTCGAGATCCTTCTGTCGGATCCCCACCTACAGGACCTGTACATCGACGCTCCCGCCTCGGAGAACCCCATCCACCTCCGTATCGGCGGGTTCAACTCCCAGGGGGTCGGGGACAAGTGCATCACCAACGTGACGGTGACCGACGAGGAGGCGGAGGCCCTGCTCTCCCGTCTTCTCCTCGACAGCGGGAAGCCCTTCTCCGAGGCGATGCCCGTGTTGGAGACCGACCTGCGGGAGTACAACATCCGGGTCACCGCCATCGGCAAGCCCCTCTCTCCCCACGGGATCGCGATGGCCCTCCGGCGGCACGCCACCGATCCGTGGACGCTCCTCAAGTTCATGAGCCAGAATGCCCTCAATCCGCTGACCGCCGGGCTCCTCAATTTCCTCATCGACGGACGCTCCACGATCCTCGTGGCGGGTCCGCGGGGCGCGGGAAAGACCTCGCTCACAGGGGCGCTCATGCTCGAGTTCCCGAAGAACCAACGGATCCTGACGATCGAGGATACGCTGGAGCTCCCCAGCGCCGAGATGCGGCAGCTCGGCTACAAGGTGCAGACCCTCTTCACCCGGTCAGCGGTGGGCGGCCAAGGGGTCGAGATGACCGCGAACGAGGCTCTCAAGGTCTCTCTCCGTCTCGGGGAGAGCGCGATCGTCCTCGGTGAGGTGCGCGGCGAGGAGGCCCGCACCCTCTACGAGGCCATGCGGGCGGGCACGGCCGGGAGCTCGGTCCTCGGGACCATCCACGGCAACACGGCCCGTGCGGTCTTCGAGCGGGTCGTCCACGACATCGGGATCCCGGCGGTGAGCTTCCAGGCGACGGACATCGTCGTCGTGGCGGGCCTCACCTCCCCGGGAGGCTCCGTGCGCAACCAGCAGCGGAGGATCATGGAGGTCAGCGAGCTTTCCAAGACGGCGAAGGAGCCAGGGACCTTCCGTCAGCTCCTCGTTTACGACGAGGCCTCGGACACACTGAAGGCGACGGCCGCCTATCTGGAGGGCTCTGAGCGGATCAAGCACATCGCCGACTCCTGGGGGATCCGTTACGACGAGGCGCTGGAGCAGATCCAGCTCCGCGCCACCTATCGCGAACGCCTGGTCGAGCTTGCGCGCCGGGCCAAGCGCCCGGAGCTCCTGAGCGCCGAGTGGGTGGGAATGTCCAACGCCGCGTTCTGGGACCTGATGGAGAGCGCCACCCAAGGCGGTACCAAGCACGGGGTCTACGCAAGTGTGCTCGCCCAGTGGGAGGCGTGGCTCAAGGACACGCTCAAGGGGTGGGCCACGGGTCATGGAAGCTGAGTCGGGCCGATCCTCCGAAGTCACCGCTGTCCACGAGGGCAAGGCGGGCGAGTGGTTCGAGAACTATGTCCGTTTCCTCGGCGGGATCTTCATGTCCCTCGGGAACCCCACGAAGCGCCTGGAGACGCTCGAGGCCCAGCGGGAGAAGGTCCGCCTCCGTCTCCGGCAGCAGGAGGAGGAGTACAACCGGTACGTCCTCATCGAGGTCCCCTCGATGGCGGTGCGGGACCGGGAGGAGCGCAAGCTCGAGAAGCTGCAGAAGCGCCTCGATAACCTCGAGGAGCTCATCACGCGCCGCAAGTACCAGCGGGAGATCTACTTCGCCGGGCTCGAGGTCACCCCCACCGAGATCCACTACGCCGCGCTCGGGACCTTCTTCCTGAGCGCCGTTGCCCTCGCCGCCCTGGTCGGCGGGATCCTCCTGAGCTCTCCCGTCAATCTCAACGCCTTCTTCCTGCTCCTGCTCCTTTCCGTCCTCTTCGTGCCGATGTTGCTTTATCTCTACCTCTACAACTATCCGAGCATGCTCTCCCGGAGGCTCCGGGTCCAGACCCTGGGGAGGGCGCCCGAGGCCATCCACTACATGGCGATGTCGCTCCGCCTCAATCCGAGCCTGCACCAGGCGGTCCAGTTCTCGGCGGAGAACGTCGGGGGGACCCTCGGCGAGGCCCTGGGGAAGATCCACTGGGACACCGTCACCCGCAAGCAACCCACGCTGGAGCGCTCCTACATGGCCTTCGCCAACGAATGGGGCCACTGGAACGAGGACTTCATGCGCTCGCTGCAGGCGCTGAAGATGGGGGTCTCCGAAAAGACCCCGGAGGGCCGGGCCCGGCACCTCGAGAAGGCGCACGACATCATCCTCTCGGGTACGCGCCGGAAGATCGACGAGTTCGCCGCGAGCCTGGCCGGTCCCACCACCATCTTCTTCGGCCTCGGCGTGCTGCTGCCGATGGTCATCGGGGCGATGATGCCCATGATCTTCCTGGCGAACCTCGGGGGCACCATCAACCTCCAAGGTGGGGCCTCCAACAACAACTCGACCATCTCCTCGAGCGCCTTCCTCGTCACCAACGTGGGATTCATCGTGGTGATGACGGTCGTCTTCCCCCTCATTGCCTACATCTATGCTGTACAGATCCTGAACCGTCGTCCCGGAACTCTCGATCCGGCCAAGGTGCGGACGGGAAACCCGCGGGACGAATGGTCGCTCTCCAAGGCCTCGCTCGTCGGGCTCGGGGTCGGGCTGGCGGTCTCCTTTGTCGGGGTCCTTGCGGGGCTCGGCTACTTCAACGCCTACGTCGGGAGCGTGCTCCAGGAGACCTGGACGGCCTTCATCGTCCTCGGCATCAGCCTCATGTTCTCCATCGTGGCCTTCCTCCGGATCCGTTTCCTGGAGAAGCGCCACCGGGCCCTCTACCAGCTTGAGCAGGAGTTCCCGGACACCTTCTTCCAGATCGCCAGCCAGATGGGCGAGGGGGTCTCCCTCAACAACGCGATCCAGCACGGCGCGGAAGGCGCGAAGGGGACCGAGTCGGCCAAGTTCTTCCAGCACATCCTCTACATCATGCACCTCTCCGGGCAGACGCCCGAGCAGGTGCTCTTCGGCTCCACCCGGGGTCCCGGCGTGATGGAGCAGTATCCCTCGCGTCCCATGCGTGTCGCGATGCGGGCCCTTCTTGAGGCCTCGAAGAAGGGACCCGAGGCGATCAGCGAGACCGTGCTCCCGATGGCAGAGTTCCTGAAGGAGCTCCGCAACACGGACCAGAACATCCGGACCTCGCTGAAGGGAACGACCCAGATGATGCGCGGGTCGGTCATGTTCTTCACCCCGGTCGTCATCGGGATCACGGGGGCGCTCTACCTCCTGCTGTCCTCGGTCCTAGCGAACGGGGCGCTCATCGTCCCTGCCCCCATCTTCTTCCTCGTGATGGGCGTCTACCTCGTGGAGATCACTTTCATCGTGCTCTACTTTGCCGTGGGGGTCGAATGGAGCGGGGACCGGGTCCGCTATCTCGGGTCCCTCTGGTCCACACTGTGGATCTCCAGCCTCATCTACGTGTTCGCCGCCATCTTCGGGGTCGCCATGCTGACCGCGGGGGTGTGACGGGATGCACCGCAAGTTGCGGAGCCACCGGCGCGGAGCCCTCGAGGGCATGGGGCTCGAGATCATGGTCGCCCTTGTGATCGTGGGCGGGTTCTCCGCGGCCATCTTCATGTACCTCTCCTACGCCCAGGCCACGGGCCTCGGGAGCGTCGTGGCCTACACGGGTTCGACGAACTCGGGGGGACCCTGCTTCTTCTTCCTCGGGAGCTCGAAGTCCGTCACCGCCCTTACCCTCGACCAGCACGGCCACCCAATGGCCGGGGTCGCCGTGCAGATCACGGGGCTGGGGATCTCCATGAGCGGGATCTCCGCTTCGAATGGGACGGTGCTCTTCTCTCCCGTCGCCCCGGTCCTTCCCACCGATGCGAGCTCCGGGAGCCTCTCCATCGTCGCCCAGTACTCCGCCTCCAGCCTCGGCGGCAGCTCCTCCGCTCAACAGTCCTCGACGGCCTGCACGGTGATCAAGTGAAGGCACCGAGGATCGCCGGCCGGCGCGGGGTCATCGAGATGCCGCTCGAGCTCACCATCATCGTGCTCATCCTTGCGATCATGCTGCCCATCATCTATTCGGCCGCCCTCTACTACAACGCCGAGCAGCAGCGCGTCCACGCTCAGGACGTCATGGACCAGATCTCCAGCAGCGTGACGCAGTCCTTCCTCGGGGGGATCGGCACGCGGCTCGTCACCAGCTTAACCGGCCTCGCCGCAGGGTACATCACGGTGGGTGGGCCCCTCTTCTCGAAGTGCACGGCGCCATTGTCCCCCGAACCCTCCGCTTACTTCCTCTCCGCTCTGGCGGGCGGCGTCAACTACAACTCCACGGTGGACACGGGCACCGGTCCCATTCCCATGACCAACCTGACGAGCTCGGGGGGCTGCAGCCACTGGACGGGCCACTGGACAGGATACGTATTCACGAGCTCGAGCACGCTCTCTTTCACGAAGTGCTGGGCACTCTCGGGCTCGGGCTCCTCGGCGGGGGAGTACAGCTGCTCGGCTCTGCCTCCCTCCCCGGTCCCCTCGGGCACCTCGGTCTTCTACTTCGTGGAGGTGGCCACGGCCTGATGCTGCTCGACTGGATACTCTCCATCTTCGTCGCGAGCATCGCGGCCGTCGCCATGGTCAGTGTGGTAACGGCGGTGACCGACGTGGACGCTTCCAGCTACAGTGTGGGGATCGCCCTTCAGGGCATCGTCTCCACGATCTCGATCCACGTGAACAAGCTGGAGGGTTTCTCGGGCAACTCAACGGAGGTGTTCACGTACAACGGGAGCGGCTCGGTCTCCCTTCCTGCCAATGCGGGCACCATCCCGTTCCCTGTCCACACCATCGTTTACTATCTCGCGTTCACGCGCGATGTGGTCCTCTCCTCCTCGACGATCACCTCGGGTTCGGAGAGCCGGTGGGCCGCCTTTGCGGAGCCGGTCTACCTCATCAGTTGGGCAAATTATTCCAAGGTGTCGGCATCCCCTTACGTCACCTACGCGCAGTTGCAGGCCATGGACGAATCCTGCGCGTACCTCTCCGCGGGGATCCCTTTCACCGTGGAACTCAAGGAGATCTGGGTGGATGGCCACGGTCAGTACCTACCTCTTATCTACATCCCGTACTATACCCATTCGTGGCCGACTTGCCCCTGAGGTACCCCAATAAATGATGTCCGCAGGGATTGTCGACGACCCCTCCAGATCCTCCAGCGCAGGTGAGGAAAAGGAGCAGATCCTGCGCCGGGCGCGGCTCATCCGGTGGATCTCGCTCGCGTTCCTGGCTCTCTTCGCCGTCCTCGTGGGCTACCTGCTCGACACCGGGTCGGGGACCTTCCCCTTCTGGCCCGTGCTCGTCTGGCTGGAGTTCGTGGTCTGGTGCGTCGGAATCTTGGTGAACCTCTACTTCGTACTCTTCGTGACCGGGGGCTTCATCGCCCGGTTCCAGGACGAAGCCGGGCCCTCCCAACTCTTCCTTCACCACATGCACCAGATGGCCCTGATCGGCATCCTCCTCGGCGGGATCGTCCCAGGATTCCTCCTCTTCCTCCTCTGGCGACAAGTGGCCGGAGCAAAGCCCCCCGAGGCTGCTGTTCCGGGCTCAGGGTTTGAGACGTCTCCCCCGCGCGGGGGGGTTCCTGTCAATCCCTGGGCCCCGATGGGCGCCCAATATCCTCCGACCTCTCCCTTGGCCCAGTCCACGGTTCCCATGCAGTCGCCGCCTCCGCAATCTCCTCCCCCGCCCATGGCGCCCATGCAGCAACAGCAACCTCCCGCCCAGCAACCCATGCCCCAGCCCTCCCAGTACGGTTCTGGCCCTGCCCCAATGACCACGTACCCGCCTCCCGCCCAGCCTGCGCCCGCCCGAGCTCCGCCCTCTCTTCCTCCGAGCGGTGGGCCCGAGGTCGGTGGTGCTCCGGGCCCGGCACCCCCACGGAGGGTCTGCCCGAGCTGCGGGAACCTCGTCGACGCCCAGCAACGGGTATGCCTCGCCTGCGGGCGCTCGCTCGTCTGATTCTACCTAGTGTTCCGTTTTTGATTTGAGTGAGTCTCTCCGGTAGTTGCAGTATCCTCGGACGGGCGCCGAGGACCTTGCACAATGATCCTTCAACGTTACCCTAAGTAACCTGCAAACTCGTGGAGGTAGTTGCCGACTGCAAGTAGGGGTCCAAGACCGTCACTCCAACCTGATACGTGCCCGCTTGCACCGGGGTACAAGAGAAACTCGTGACATTCCACGCGACGCAACCCGGTGGAAGTTCAGAGTACTCATAGAACAACGGGGAAGCCGTGCCACCTCCATACTCGATGATGCCTCCCGACACTGATGTCGAGACCCACGTGGCCTCTCCCAAGGTGACTGTGGAGGGACTGTCAGAAAGAGTCACGATCAGACCAGTGGCGCTCCCGTCAACAAACTCACCTTGGGTGATGTTCGCTCGATATGTGGCCGTGGTGGAATTCGACCAGATTGCAAGATACACCCACGAGTGTCTGACCATGGGAAGTTGAGTCAGTTTCATCGTAAAGTTCCTTGCCGGCTGACACGACCCATTGACCCCGAGGCAAAGAGAGGGCTCCCACGAGCCACCTGAAAGCGCGGCCCTAAACCCTGCGATGGTGAAGACGGCCGCGGATACGCCACAACCCGCTGAGCTCCCGCAATGGGTCACTCTTAACGTGCCGTTCAATGCGATCTCTCGCCCACCTATTCCGTCAACGAAGAACGGAAAATGGGACGCATTCGCGAACCCCATACCGAGGGCAACACTGGGAGAGGAAACAACGGTAACGGGCACAATCTTGCCGGGCGCAGTCGTGTTGAGCGAGAAGCTATTGCTTCCATTCTGAGTTGGGGCGTAGAAGACGTACCAGGCCGTTGCCGACGCTACGACCACGATCGTTATCAAAACTACAAGCGCTGCGAACTTGTTCACGAACGTTCAGAGAGAAAAATAGAAATAAGATATTTTACTTTTTCCAAGGTGGAAAGAGGTCCTTCTATTTTGGTTCAGGGTCATATAGATTCAAAATATCTTGGGTCGTTAAGTGATATAGATACTGCATCCTAGTTGGAGTTGGTCCGGCCATTGTCGAACAATGGATGGCGCATGACAGTCGCAGGGTTTCGAACCTTGGCGGGAACCCGGATCTGACATTGAGAACCGCTTTGCGGAAAAGGGCCCCTGTCCCTAACCCTAGATATACCGGAGAATCTCGGTTCGGTGCTTGGTTCTCTTCTCGTGGCCACCCGCACTACGGGTCAGTCGGAAGCTGCCCTCGGATGTCCTGACTCCCTGAGCCCGAGGAGTAGTACGCGATAGTCGTGGGTCCTTGCGGGACTCATTATGATCTGCGAGCCTGATCTTTTAGGGTGAGGTTCGCCCTTTCGACCTCGGGTACGGTACCCATTGGAACTTAGGGTCCCTTCCGAAAGGATCCCGACACTCTGCTCAGAGGCCTGGGGGGGTCTTTTCGGATTTCTTGGTCTTCTCCGCCCGCGCGGCCCGTGCCGGGGGATGAGCCGCCTTCGAGCGGGTCCGGGCTCGAAGATATCCGAAGAGCAACAGAATCCCCACTGCTCCTCCGACCGCGACGGCGAAGAGGACGACCTCCGTGAACGGGCCCGAGGTAGGAGCGCTTCCACCATGGGCTGCTCCCACGGAGACGGTGGAGTTCTCCGCAAACGATGGGTAGCCCGCGGGACCGAGGATCGAAAGCTGGAAGGTCCAGCTTCCGCCCCGCGTCGGTGGGACCCAAGTGAGGACCGCCGTTCCGTTCGCATCGGTGGTCACGGGAGATGAGGAAAGAGTGCCCGCTCCGGCGGGCAGCGTGACCGAGATTGTTACGTTCGCCACCGGAGTCCCGTTCGTGGTGGTCGCGGTCAGGCTGAGAGGGACGGAGGCGCCTCCCGTCGCTCCGGTTGGGACGGTCGCAGTGACCGTGAGGGGCTGGTCGGTGAGCCGGATCGGTCGGGTGAGGTTACCCGACACGTAACCAAACAAGGTCGCGGACAGCGTGAGCGTGGTCGTGTTGGAAGCCGGCACGGTGGGGAAGGCGAGCAGCGCCATGACACCTCCCGAGGGGCCGGGTGTGACGTTCGAGAGGATGCTGACATTGCGGAGTGCGGGCATCCCAAGGAGGGCGGCCCACGACACCGCAGGCAACGTACCCGCGGTGGTGTTGGCCCAAAGCTCCACGGGAACCGTGCTCCCTGCGGTGACCGAAGCTCCCAATCCGGCGACGGCGAGCGTCATCGGGGTCGGAGCCACCAGCACCTCCACGGAGGTACTGAGCGGGAGGAATCCTGGGGCGGATATGTCGAGGTTGATCGTGTCGTTTATCGGGGTGGCCACGAGCGGCGGCGTGTAGACCGCGCGGTACTCCCCGGGCCCGAGAGGAAGGATGGAGGTGAGGCTGCCCCCTAGGGAAGAAGAAGCGGTGAACGTCCCGTTGGGAACACCGAGGGATGGGGTCCCTGAAGTGTTGAGCCAGAAGGTGAGGGTCGTGTTTTCAGAGTCCAGTACAGCGGAGGGGGGAGCCGGAAGATATGCCAGGGTTAGGTTGCCAGGCCCCACGGTGATTGTGCCGCCGATGGAGTCAGGGTAAGCTCCTGGGGCTCCCGCTCCCAAAGTGAACGAGATCGATTGCGTTGCGCTCTCCATCGGGATCGAGAGATTGACAGCGTACTCTCCCGTCGTCAGCAGCTTCGCAGGGCCGAACAGTCCCGTGGGGGCAAAGGCCAGAAGAGCGGGGCTCTGGGGGGTCGATCCCGAACCTGTGGTCGCATTCACGAAGAGGCGAAGCGGCGCCGTCTCGAACGAGGTAAGGGTGGAAGGTAGCCCCTGGAGAGTCAAAGCAAGGTGCGGAGCAGGGGTGGTGGCGTTCCACAACGGTGTACCACTCGCGAGCGAGTTGGCGCAGGGGAGCAGCTCAACCCCACCGGGGGGGACGAGCCAATCTTGGGCATTCCCGTACGCGCAGGCGCCCGCCGACGAAGGCGAAGCGAGGCTCACACCGTCCGAGGCGCGGTACCACCCGCTTCCCTGGGACAGGAGAAGCCCGATGGTGAGGTTGGTCACGCCGCTGAGCTGGCCCCCGTCCCCCATCGTGAGGGCCGCGACGGGCGGGTAGCTTGCCGAGCTCAAGGTGGCGCCCACGGTCAGGTTCGCTCCGGTGACGGGAAGGGAAAGCAGGTTCCCGTTGAACCACGCTTGCCAGTCCCCTCCTCCGCTGGAGACCAGCGTAAGATTGGCGAATCCCGTCGTCGATCTCGGAAGGACGGGTTCCCCCTGGAAGGAGGTCCCGTTCGCGAATTGGAGGGAGAGGAAGACGCGGGTAATCGCTTGGGAGCCCAGAGAGCAGTAGGCCAGCGTCAGGTTGGTGCCTGTGGAAAGCGGCTCGGTGAGGGCCAGGCAGAAATCGCCCGCTGAGCTGACGGAAGGAACGAGGGAGAGGTTGAGCCCTGCTCCGGTATTGTTGAAGACCGAGGCCGCTGCGGACGTCCACGGGGCGAGGGTCGCGTAACCCGGGCCGCCAAATCCCCAAAGGTACGTCCCCGAGGCAGTCGGGGTCGCATTGGTCTGCACCTCCAGGGCGTCCGAGGGGAGGCTGTCGTTCTGGTTCTGGCCAACCGCCACCATCCCGCTGGCGGCCACGACGTGGGCATCGCCCGGGTAGAGGATGGTGCGCGAGTGCACGAAGAACCACAGGGCCACCGGGAGCGAGATCCCGGGAGATGCCGCGGAGGATGTGACCGAGAGTGTGGGGACGGCGACGGGGGAAGCTCCCGCGGCGAACCCAGCGGCCACGGTCGAAGCTATCGAAGTGTCGGTCCCGTCATTCCCCCCGTAGGCAATCCGCAGACCGTTGGCGGTAAAGTTCCACCAGCCTTTCGGCGACCCCCCGAGGGCCTTCAGGGTGACCTGGGTCCCGCTGACGAACGGGCCGGTGAGATTGGTCACGTTCTCGACGAGCGTGCCGGACTGCCATACCTGCCAGAACGCGTAGCCCGTGGGTGCCCCACCTGAGCTCACGATCTTCAGCCCGATCCCAATCACGAGAGCAGAGGTTACGGGCTCGGACACGAGGACGGAGGCGTTCCCCGCAGGATAGGGAGCGGATGGGACGGTGACCTCGGTCGCAAGGATCGAGTTGCTCGCGATCCGGCTATCCTCAGAGACTATGGTCAACTGGCCCGTGGACGTCAAGGCACCTTCCCGCAGGGGTGCCCCAGCCGAAACGGGTAGGACTCCCGCTGGCAATAGCAGGAGGAGGGCAAGACCGAGGGCGAAGAGGAGGGATTTCCCGGCGAGGGGGCCGGGAGATCTCCCCTCCCTTAGCATGTGTTGGGCGCGTTGATTGCGAGGATCGCAGATCCGGAGGTGGAAGTTCCGGAAGTGGCCGACGCTAAGATGGTGATGGTCCCCGAGGCCGTGTTGGGCAGGATGCTCCCCGAGAGGTCAGGGAAGACCGCGTTCCCGTTGCCTTGGGTGATCTCCGTGGTCGGGACCCCGTTGTGCCAGCTGAAGCCCGAACTCAGCGTGAGCGAAACGGAGACCCCGCTCATGGGATTCCCTTTCGTGTCATAGACGGAAACCACGAGAGGGGGCTGTGTGGAACCTATGGCGGTGTTGTTGATGAAGGTACATCCTCCGCTAGGAGCCTGGTTGGTGCAGAGCGGGGTGTGGCCTCCGGTGCAGGCGGACATCACGATGGCGGCGTTACCCTTCCCGTAGAAGTTCGCAACAACCGACCCGATCCCGGGGTGGTTGACACTGGACAGCCAAGAAAGCAGGATGACGATCACCACTCCGGCCACCACGACCATGATGATAAGATACAGTGGAAGCCCTTCGAGCGCACCTCGCCGATCCAAGTTTAGCCGTCGCATATTTGGGTCACCTATGGCTCTATATGCCGCGGGCGGTATAAAATGGTTACCAAATCCGAGGGGCCATAACCGCCGAGAGAGGCAGCTCCCGGGTTCTCTGCCATTCTTGGATTCTGTTTTGCATCGGTTCAGGGGGAGATGGTGAGGCTCCTCCGAAGGGTATTTCTATCTGTCCATACATATATCCCCTGACGCAAGGCGTTTCATGGGTCACCGCCGTTTCTCCCGTTCCCGCTCGGGGCGTATCCCGTACTCTTTCGTGGCCCTTGTCTTGCTCTCCGCCATTCTCATCATCGGGAGCTCGGTCCTCGTGAGCGAGCAGAACCAGATTCAGACGGGAGGCACGACCTCCCCCCAGAGTTCCTCGGGGCTCCTCAACACGGCCGCCCAGTCGATCGAGAAGAACGCGACCCTCGCCCTCCTGGGGAACCTTGCGGGGATCCTCAAGGGTGGGGCGGTAGTGAATCCCAATCTCACCGGACTCGACAAGGGGGTGGACACCTCGGTCGCGTCGTACATCAACACCAATTTCCCGATGAGCCTCCCGGCCTCCGGTTCGATGCCCGCCTGCCGGAACGCCGTTGTCGAGGACCCGTACGTGGTCTGCGTCCAGTCCTGGTGGGTCCACGTCACCTTCCCTACGCTCCACGCCGAGGGTCTCTACCCCATGGTCCTCTCCTCGGGGGCCTCCTCCTCCAACCTGCCCTCCGCCCAGAACATGGAGCTTTCCCAGACGCCTGTCTCCCGCACCCCCTACCCTGCGGCCGTGGGCTCGCTCCAACTGATGACCTACGAGAACACTTCGGGGGTCATCGATCAGTCCACTTTTCCCTTCGTGGAGAGCCCCCAGACCGCCATCGGGCAACTGGAGTCCTCGGCCAATTTCTATGCCGCTTCCCTGACGGGCCCGAGCAGCGAGTTCTCGCGCCTCGCCCAGTACATCCTTACCACCATGGCCGAGATCAAGGCCCTCGAGGGGGTGGCTGGAGGCCCTTACGGCACTGCGTCGAGCATGTCGGACGTGGTGGACAAGACCGACGCCTCCTATGCAGGGAACCTGGCGCTCCTCCTCACCACTCTGCGCGCGTTTCGGTCCTACGATCCCTCGGCTTTGAGCAAGTTCCCCGCCGGGGCGGGGATCTCGGGCCAGCTCTCCACCCTCGTGAACAACTACGTGACGAACGGCACGATCGATGGAGCCACCCTCTTCCTCTACCTTGAGAAGGGGCTAGGGAACGACCTCACCTCGGGAGCCATCGCGCAGGTGGGCGCAACCCTCGCCCAGTCGATCTACAGCTTCACCGATCGGTTCACCTACGACATCCTCCACACGTACTTCGGGAACTACGTGGTCGACCCGACGCTGCTCGAACCGGTGGCGACCTGGCAGGACATCTGGAGCCAGGGGACTTCCGCGGTGGAGCAGTGGGCCATGGCACGCGTCAATCAGTATCTCAACGATTACGCAACGTGGCTCGGGGCCGTCATCTGCCATCCTCCCGGCGGAGGGAATCCTCCGGGACAAGTTTCGGGTACCTGCGTCCAGAGCAATATCAATGCCCAGTCGGCAACGGCGAATGCCAACCCGATCCAGGGTACCGGCACGGTCTACTGCTGGATCTACGTCGGCACGGGCGTCCAGCTCCTCACATGGCAAGGCACCTACACCCTCCTCCCCTCCACCCAGCTCCAGGTCAAGCTCCAGGCAGGGAATCCCATCGAGAGCTACCTGATCGGGAACGAGAACCAGGGATCGAACGCCTATGCCCCGAACCCCTTCACCTTCAACACCAAGCTCACGATCCAGGCGTCCCAGTACAGCAACGGGAATGACGGCGACTCCACCACCTCTCACACCTTCAAGTACCAGCTCGTCGACACCTCCTTCCTCGGTGAGTACGCGGGGCATGCCGGCTACTCGGGCAGCAACCCCGGCAACGTGACCATCACCACGATCATCAAGGACCTGTCCCAGGTCACCGCAGATCAGAACCCCAACCCCAGCCAGTCGGGCTACGTCGACACCATCGCCCGGGCGATGGCTCAGATCGGGTCCTCCGCCTCCGGTCTTCCCTCCCTCGCTCCCTCGGATGTGGTGAACTCCTCCTACTCCTACTTGACCCAAGGGACGAACACCCTCTACTCGACGGACGGGAACGGCCCCACCCAGTTCCAGTCGCAGGAGCCCTCCAATGTCAACCAGTGGTGGATCAACGGGGCGGAGCACCCGTCGCTCATCGGAAGCGGTCCCTCCTTCGGGTCCGCGAACTCGCTCACCGACATCGCTCGTCTGGCGGCCCGACTGTGGTACCAGACCTACTACAACCTCTACTACGGGATGCAGGGGTCCATCACCCCCTACTACGTCTTCGGTCAGTCCTCCGCCGAGGACGGTCTCTGGACCAGTCCGGGGACGACCCAGGGCGGACAGGGTCCCTTCTCCGGCTCAGAGCCCAATTTCGGACAGGACATCCAGATGGCGGACTTCAACGACGTCATGCAGTGGATCGAATCCACGACCTCCTGGGACAACATCAATTATTACGACCCTACCACCTACTGGGCCATCACGAGCGGGTTCTGCGACGCCGGGATCTTCTACGAGGAGCCCTACTTCGACGCCATGACCTACTTCGATCCCCAGATCATCTGGGACTGGATCATGCCGCTCGTCCAGAACTCGGGGAGCGGAGCCGGGGACCAGACCGTGGGCCAGTGGAATCCGCAGTACAATGACATTGCTGATTCCTGGAACAACATCGATTCCGCGACCGGTGGTGCGAACTGGGGCTCCGCCCCCTTCTCGAACTCCCCCGGCGACTGGCTCCAGACTCATATCGCGAACCCGGAGATCATGCCCGACACCAATAGCATGGCGAGCCAGTGGATCCCGAACATCTACCAGGCCTCCCAGCAATGGACGAAGAACATGGCGGGGGAACAGTCCCTTCCGTTCACGCCCTACCTCCAGCGCAACATGCCCTACGACTACTGGCACGGGACGCTCTCGGGGGCGATGGCCGATGGAAGTGTCGAAACAACCCCGGGCCTCAAGGTGAGTTCCCTCACTCCGCTCGATCCGCAAGGGAACGGGGGCAGTCCCACCGTGGTCGTCGACCCACCGCAGGTGACGGTGCATCTCGTGGATCCCCAGGACCGGACCACCAGCATGAGCATCGCCCCCTTTGAGACCACATGGAACGTGCTCATCGCCGGGCAGGTCAAGGTGACCCTCACGGACCCGAACCCGGAGCTCTTCTCCCAGGGGAAGATGAACCCCACGGTGGTCACCGTCGAGATGCCCTTCCGGGCCAGCTTCCCTGTCACCGTGGTGACCCCTTGGCCCCTTCAGGACACGAAGCCGGCGGTCTCGCTCAATCCCGTCCCTCTCGAGACCCGGGGGCTGCTCGGGCTGGTGGTGGGCCACCCTGCGACCGTGAGCTACGACTACAAGACGCTGGGATCGAGCCCCGCCACCTGGGTCTTCCTCCCCGGGGACTATGTTTCCCCTGAGCTCGACAAGCTCCTCCTAGACCTCCACGATGCCTCCATCCTCGGGAAGAACGAGACCGCCATCGAGGCGGGTCTCCTGTCCGACCTGCCGGACCGGGCGGCCAACGGCGGCCCCGCCCTCTCCACCGCCCTCTCCCAGGACTCGAACCTGACCGGCCGGGCCTACTCCTCCGTTGCAAAGAAGGCGTCCAGCATGACCTCCCTCATGGGATCCATTGCCGGGAAGCTCACCTTGACCGGTGGCGGCAAGCTGAGCCCGGTCCTGGCGATCAACTTCAACACCTTCTTCGGGGACAACATGACCAGCCTCAATCTGCAGACCTACTACGCGAACTTCCAGACAGGCGAGGGCGGGACCTCGACGCAGGCCCGTTCCGACGTGCTTGAGGCCACGGACTCCATCTCGGGGAGCTCGATCATGGCCACCGTGGTCTACGATCCGGGGAACGTCAACATGACGTTCCAGAGCGCCTGGAAGACCTCGGGGCCGAGCTTCACACTCTCCGGTTCCTGGAAGGAGGGCGGGGTCGTCTCGGACCTTCACCTCCAGGGCCCTGCCAAACCCGTCTCTGCCCAGCTCGCGGCACAGACCCCGTACTTGACGGGGCTCTTGGTTCCAGGAGCAGGATATTCTGCCCGTTCCGCAGACATGTACGTCGGGGGCTTCCCCGGGAACATTCTCTCCAGCCAGAGCGCGATGTCGAAGGCCTACACCAGCTGGATGAATACGCCTGCCCCGACCTTCGACACGTACGTGACCACCGAGCAGTACCTCGCCGGCTACCTTTTCGACTGCACCGACCTCTCCTCCTCCTGCTCGGTGCCCGCGAAAGCGTGGGAGATGGGGACCGCGCTTCAGAATCCCCACGGCAACGAGTGGTCTGCGACGGGGCTCGCCTACGACCCCTCTTCGGGTCTCACCGCGAAATCCTTGAGTTCCTTCCTCCTGTGGGAGGTCTCGGCGAACCGGGTGCTTTCGTACTCGCTCAACGAGTCAGCCCCTGACTACATGGCGCTCGCCCTCTTGGCCCAACCGGAAGTGGGTCAGATGAACGCCGCCTGGATGACGAACACGATGCTCTCCGCAGTCTATTGGAACTCGACCTACGGGATCGGGCCGCTCCAGCCCACCCCGAAGGATCTGTCCCACGCCCCCGTTGCCTTCGTAAGCCCTGACTTCGCGGCATTGGAGGCAGATCTCGGCGGGATGTGCGACGGTGGTTCCTCCTCTGCGGTCGTCTTGTTGGGCGGGGCCCAGGGAACTGGCTACACCTTCCAAGGGACCTTCAGCGAGACGTAGTGGGCCCTCGATTATCCTGAAACCGGGGAGAGTTGGCTCTAGGAGAGGCCCGGTCATGCGCGCAGGCAGAGTCCGGTCCGTCGCCAAGGAAGAAGCTTTAACCCGCTCCCGGTCAAGTTCGTCATGTCAAAGTGCCCCAAGTGTGCCGGGACGGATGTGGTCTGGGTGAACGACCTCAAGACCTACAAGGGAACCTCTCCCGGCGTCCTCAGCCTCTACGCAGGAACCCTCCGGAGCGAGGGGGTCTTCAAAGCCAAGGTCTGTCGGGGGTGCGGGTACTCCGAGCTCTACCTGAAGGACCTCGCTTTCCTCAAGGAACCTTCCCACCCCTTCCCGGAAGGGTACGTCACGCCCACCGAAGAAGAGTTGCCCAAGAAGAAGCTCGCAAAGAAGGGAAAGGCGTTGGCCGCCGAGTCTTCACCCGGTGAGGGCGCCGCTGAAGCCCCAGCTACCGGAGGACCCTCCTCCGATCAGGACAGTGGGTGAATTCCCCATCCCCCCTCCCGATCCTGCAAGGTCCGCCTCAAGGGCGGCAAGGTTTGCACCTGAGAAGGCGTAGTCGGAATAGGGCTGTGCGCCGGTACCCCACTCCCACGTGACGTTGCGGACCACCGGGCTGAGAAGCCCGGCCGGGACCGTCGAGAGCACGGAGAGGTAGGGCATCGCGGCCCCGAGCGAATAGCAGACCGGCTCCATGTTGTCGTCGAGCCAGAGGAGGAACGCAGTAAGGTTCTGCTCCGCGGCGGCCGAGCCGAACACTCCTCCTGTGGGCCCTGTGAGATAGAGCGAGTAGTTGGCGAGTCCCGCTCCTCCCTGGGAGATCGCGGTCGAGTATCCGAACGCGCCGATCCCTGCCTGCACGGGGACCGCACCGGAAACCAGATCGTCATAGAAGTGGCCAGCTGCGTATTCTTGCTGGGCGATGTAGTCCGGGAAAGTGACGGTGGTGCCGGGGGGAGGCAACGAGGCAACAAACGTGGAGGTGGCCGTTCCGGGGAGCCCCCCTGCGCCGAAGACACTCACGCTGCCCGGAATCCCTCCGCCCTTCCCGAAGAGATAGGGTACTGAGAGACTGGGGTAGGTGGCGGTTTGTGAGGTGACCGGGGCCGGGGTGGCCGGTCCTCTCAGACTGAGCATGTACTTCTGACCGAACTCTACCCAGAGGGAATGGAGCTGGTAGGTCCCAGCGGCGCTGGTCCCCCAAGAGCCCGAGAACCCGTTCGTTCCTGGGTTCGCCACAACGAAGGGGTTGTCGATCGTGAAGGCGTCCCCGACGCGGGCACCTTGGAATGTCAGGGTGTACTCCTCTTGGGGACCGAACGTGGGGGAGGCGGGAGCGGGCCAGAAGTAGCTCACGACTTGCCCGGTCGTGTCAAAGGTCGCGTTGGCGCCGAGGAAGGCGTTCGCCCCGAAGTCGAACGCAAGCGGAACGCCCCCCTGGGCTGCGGAAGAAAGGTCGGACCGCAGGAGCGCCAGATCCGTCTGGGAGGCGGTGAGGAAGGTGCCGGAGGTCGCCGCGAGCCCGGCGTTCGTGGTCAGTTCGAGCAGGGTCAGATTCTGGCTCCACGCCGCTGAGCCGCCGGAGGCGAGCCCGGGGTATCCGGCCAGCAGGTTCGCAAGCGAGAGCCCCTCGCCGGCCGTAACCCTCCCGAGGGCCGCGGTGCGGAGCAGCAGGTCATCGAGCGGAACGCTCGGATAGACACCGGGGAGAAGAGCGGGGGCACTGTGATAGTCGTGTCCTTCGAGTCCCGTGAGCCCTCGCGTGTTGAGCAGGGTCGGATCTCCCGGAAGGGGTGTGGGGAGGTTGTCCCAACCGCTCCCGAGCTCCCAGGGTGTGTAGAGCGTGACGAGCGTCTGGGAATTGACCGGCAAGCTCAGATTGAGGACCGTCGGGTGCAGCGTCCCTCCGGAGAGCAAGCTCATCCGGGAGCTCACGAGAGAAAGCGAAAGCGAACCCTGCAGGGAGATGGACCAGCTCGTCTCGAAGGGTGCGATTCCCATGTTCGTGCTCTGGTTCTGCGGGTCGACCAGGTGGACGCTGTACTGCGGCAGGGACCATGTGAGGGCACCGCCACCGAAGGACATGGTCATCTGGCTCAAGCTCTCATTGAAGACCTGTGCGTCCGCGGTCTCTAGGGTGGAGTTCCCGAGGGCAAAAGCGTACGGTCTTCCCCGGTCCAACCAGGGCTTCACCACGGTTCCGCTGAGGTTCGTCGCGCCCGAGAGCCAGCGTTCGGTAGTGTTGTACAGCTGGGTCACCCAGCCTCCCGCCTGGGCGAGGAGGACGGTGTCGTTGAGGATGGGAGGAGCGATGAACTGGAGGATCCACTGGGTGAAGTTCTGCCCGCCCCAGGTTGCGTCCCCGGTGTTGTTATAGACACTGTCCCACGAGGATTGGAGCAGGGCGTGGATCTGGTCGACCCCTCCGGCGAGGGACTGCAGCACCGAGGTTCGCACCACGTTCCACATGTTGTTGAGCCCACCCGTCCCGGGGTAGTAGTAGTTGTTGAGGGCGGCATTGTAGGCGAGCCCCGCGTTACCGCCCCCGCAGGCGCCGTAGTAGTAGTTGGGGTTGTCCTGCGCCGTCGCACCCAGACAATCCCCGAAGAAGTTCTGGTTGTTGGGGCAGAACTGGTACCCGTCCTCTCCCCCGCAGCCGATCCCGGTGCCCGTGCCGGTGATCCAGCAGTAGACCGAGTAGAACGTCTCGTTCATGACGTTGATAGCAAAGTTCGGTTCCTGATAGGGCGCAGGCGGTGCCCTCTCCACTCCGGGGCTGACGACATTGTACTGGCTCGCATCCATGTTCTGGTAGTTGATCTGGTTCACGGCGGGAGCCGTGGTGGGGACCGTTCCGCCCGAACCGTACCAGAGCGTGTAGAGCATCTGGAACCACTCCCGGGCGGCGTAGCTCGAGATGGCCGACATGGTCCAGTTGTTCGCGGCATCCGTTGTCGGGGGGTCCGCCGGGCCGACGAGTGTCGGGTGGGAGGCCCCGTTCACCCACCAGTTGGTCACGTTCGCCGGGTTCGCCGCCCGCTGGCTGAAGTTTGCGAGGGTGCGCGAGAAAGGTCCCTGGAAAAGGGAGGTGGTGCCGTTGGTGAGGAAGGAGTAGGAGGTGTTGAGCGCGGTATTCCTGCCCGCGGGGGTGCTGAGGTTCGGAAGCCCCGCTCCGGTCAGGGTGGTGTTGGCGCCGCTCAGGTCACCCTGGTACCCGACGTAATCCAGGTACCCCTTGTCCCCGACCAGCCCCGCCGTAGCGGACTTGTGCTGCATCGAGTTGGAGAGGTCCACCATGACCGTGTGGAGCGTCCGGTCGTAGGCTCCAGGGTCATAGGAGCTGAACTCCTGTGGGTTGAAGAGCCACAGAAGGGATTGGTTCGTCGTGATGTACGTCGCGTTCTCGTTGAAATCGATCCAGTAGTTCGGGGCGTAGTAGTAGGGTGAACCGGGGTTGTCGATGGAGACGTTCTCCCAGATCTGGTAGTTGTCCGGGGCAAGCATCAGCGTGACCTGCTGGTTATTCGGGAGCGTGATCGTCTCTGAGTACGGAGTCCCCAAGATGAGGCTCGCAAGATCGGGAACACCGGGGTCGCTCGTCTGGATGCTACCCCCTGGGAAAAGCACGTACGTACATCCCGCCACCGTCGCCGTCATCGCCGGGATGGTCGCCGTGTTGTTGTAGGCCGGGAGGGACTTCTGGGTCACCCCCAGCCAGGTTCCGTAGTCCCAGAGCCACTGAGAGAGCATCGAGATCGCGTACGAGGTCCCCTGACTCTGTACTGTCGACCAACTGGCCACGGGCTCTGTCAAGGTGGGATCCACAACATTGGCACCCCAGAAGTGCTGCAGGAGATCGAACTTGAAGCGATCCGCGAACCCATAGATGGCGCTTGCCAGGCCTTCACCGCTCGCGACCCAGCCATCGGACCACCCTCCCTGGCTGTCGAGGAAGAGCAGGAAGAGCGTAGCGGGGTCGATGGTGCCATTGAAGACGTAGTGTTCGAGGAGTTGCTGATAGGCGCCCGGCGGCATGCTGCTGAGGAAGGAGGTGACGGCGCCGGCGTCGAAGGAACGGAAGTACCTCAGGGAATCGAGCAGGATTGCCAGACTGACGGCATCGCGAACGTCCGACTGGGACAGGACGGAGTTGTTCGTCGCCCCCGAGATCACGGTCCCGGAGGTGGGCCCCGGGTACCCACCGGAGCCGTACCCCGAGAGCGCCCGCAGCTCTCCCAGGGTGGTGACAAGGTACTTCACGAGCTCGGAGAGGCTGCCCGAGGGCCCTGTGAGGGCATCCCGGAATTGGCCTGCTTTCGCTTCGAGGAGGCCGAGCTCGCTTTGCACGCTCACGGAAAAGCTGTAGCTCTGGGTCAGGGTCTGCCCACTGTTACCGTCCAAAGCGGTCAGGACGACGTGACCGGTCGCCATGGGATAGATGGGTTCGGTCGTGAACGACCACGTGGTCTGTTGCGCGAGGTTCACCTCGTTCGGGAGCGGAAGGTAGGGATTCGTCGGACCCGGTGTCAGCGTGACCGCCGGGGTGCCGTCCATGACTTGCCCCTCGGCGAAGGTGGCATTGATCCCCCAGCCGCTCGCCTTGACTACGACCGTACCCTCAGTTAACCCCTGAGGCGAGGAGAGGCCCAGGGCGGCCATCGAGGTGGTGAAGGCTGTGTTGAGGGATCCGTTGAGGAGATTCAGGGAAGGGTTGACCGTGCCGGCGAGGAGATTGGCCTCCGAGCGCATGAGGTCGTACTGCGCGGCGGAGGAAATGTCCGACTCGACCAGGGCAAGCGCGTTCTGCGTGGCGCCCGGAACATCGTAGGCGTTCTGGGTCGTGGTGGCGATGGAGACCTGTTCCAGGGAGGCCACGAGGAGAAAGATGCTGGCGAGGATGACGACGGCGACGAAAGAATAGGGTATCCTTCCGTCCCGCCGGGAGATCCTGCGCACGCCTCCCTCTCACGTCGGGGGGGTGGCCCCGATCAGCAGCCAGCCGGTGGGTCTACGATGATGGTGCCACCGCCATCCGTGCTCGGGGTTCCGCCCGAACCGTAGGACGCCGATACCGAGATCGTGGCGCTCTGCGTGTTGGCGTTAACGGAACCGGTGAGCGTGGAGAAGGCGGCGATCCCGTTCGACCCGGTGTTGGCGATGTTGGCCCCTGTGATGTTCACTCCCGAGTTCGCCGTGAGCGTGACGGTGACCCCTCCGAGGGGATTCCCGTGGCTGTCTTGGACCTGGATCTGGACGGCGGGTTGGGTTGCGGACTGCAGGTAGGTGTAGCGGCATCCTCCGGTCGCGTTGTCCGGTGTGAAGCACCAGTACGCCGTTCCCGAACAGGAGGTCGTCCCGCTGATGGTCATGGTGCTCGAACCACCGACGGTGGTCGCGACCGATCCTATCGTGGGATGCTGAATGCTAGAGAGCCAGCCCAGCAGGATCACCACGACGATCGCTGCAATGACGATCAGAATGATCAGGTACAACGGCACTCCTTCCAACGCACCTCGGCGATTCCCCCGCAAGTATCTCGTTCGCATTTTCCAGCCCCGTGAGTTGGCGTAGCAACCTCGGCGGGGCTAAAAGGCTTTCGCCCGGTCTCTTGAATCTGGGGGAGACTTCCCAGATGGGGACCCCTCCCCCTCCTGAAGCGAAATCTACCGGACCGTCCGTCGGGGCCTTTCTCAATCTCTGGGCGTCGCTTTGCCGTCTCTTACCGGAAGGAATATATGGTACTATGCCAATATATATCACACGATGCGCCGTCGGGCGCAGTCACTTTCGGGAGAGCGGGGCACTAAGAAGGAATGGCGCTGTGGCAGGATCTGTGGAGCCTGAGGAGCCACCCCGCACATTACGTCTTCCTCGTACTGGGCATCCTGGTCCTTTCCTCCGGTGCTTCAGCGATCCAGATAGCCCCGGGGAACGTGGCAGCTCCGGTCTCTGCGAAGGCCGTCCCCTCCACGACCTCCCAGGTCGGTGATATCAACAACTATGCCACCTCCGTGGCGAACGGCACCTACTTCAGCAATGGGTACGTTGTGCAGACCCAGGGCGTCTACATCAACAAACAGGTCATGGTCTTGGGGCCCTCCACGATGGGAAAGCTCCTCGCGGTGCAAGGCTCTGTCTATTATTTCCGATACACGGCCACCCAGATCCAGGGGGTACAGCCCGGTTCCGTCCTTGTGAGCATCCAGCAGCCGGGGGTCTTCCGGGTGGTCACGCAGAAGCTCTTTGCGAACGGAGAATACATCCTCAACACAACGAACGCTTCCATCACGAACGTCATCCTTCAGGGCAAGGTGTGGATCGACGGTCCGATGGAGTACTCCCAGGCGGTGGCCAAGTATGGGCACGTCACCACGGATATCAGCGCGGGCGGGACCGTGACTCTCCTCTCTTGGTCGCAGACGTACGGGTACACTTGGAAGACCACCACCCACTTCAAGGGTGGGTCGAACGTGGTCACGATCTCGATCTCCGCCACGGACTCCCTCGATGTCGAGCTCAAGGCCTACCTCGACGTTTCCCTCAAGTGGTGTCTCTTCGTCCCTTGCGGGATCAATGTCAACCAGTTCTCGGTCAAGCTCGAGATGACCAACGATGCCCTTCTCTCCGCCTCGATCTCCGACAAGGTGAGTTACCAGGCGAGCGTGACCTACCCGCTGACCACCTGGAACCTCTGGTTCGACATCGGCCCGGTCCCCGTGGAGATTTCCATCACCCCGGAGATCGTGCTGGGGGTCCAGGTCACGGTCGACGCACAAGTGAGCGCTTCCATCGACTATACCTTCACCGCGGAGGCGGGATTCGAGTACAGCTCCGCGAACGGATGGCAGCCGATCAGCAAGTATAGTAACACTACGACGGTCACCGCCCCGACCCTGCAGGCCTCTTTCGATGTATGGGCCTACGCCGACGTGCCGAAGGTCGACACGAAATTCTACTATTCCATCGTCGGGCCCTATTTCTACATCCGCCCCTACCTCGACTTCCAGGGACAACTGACCGCCACCTTGTCCTCGTTCAAGTACTGTCTCTCGCTCTCGGTGGGGCTGCAGGTCGTCGCCGGGTTGAAGAAGATCGGTCTCCAGTTCTGGGGGCTCAGCCTCACGGTCGACGTCAACCTGGTCGTGACCCTCTATAGCCAGCAATGGATGCTATGGCAGT
This sequence comes from Thermoplasmata archaeon, assembly GCA_021809545.1. Lineage (GTDB taxonomy): Archaea > Thermoplasmatota > Thermoplasmata > Lutacidiplasmatales > UBA184 > JAJYEA01. Next base: position 59,847 of record JAKAYL010000002.1, on the reverse strand, counting down.
ATCCTGCGGGATGCGCCGGAGGAGGGGGAGGTGGCATCGGCGGACCCCTGAAGGTGAGCAACACGGTCGGTCCGGTGAGTGGGAACATTCCGCTCCAGGTCAACTTCGCCACCACCCCCTCGGGCGGCAGCCCTCCCTACAACTACACATGGAACTTCGGGGACAATAGTGCGTTGAATTACTCTTCGGCGACGTCCCACAACTATACCGCCCAGGGCAACTACCAGGCGACCCTGACCGTCAGGGACAGCGCCGGGAACTCGGTGTCGAATACCTTCGCCATCACGGTCAAGGTGCCGAAGCTCACCGCCAGGGCGTCCGTCTCCCCCGGAAGCGGGGAAGCATCGGCCACGACATTCCAATTTGAAGGAGCCGCCGCGGGAGGGCTCCCACCCTATGCCTACTCTTGGAACTTCGGCGACGGAAGTACGAGCACTTCTCAGAACCCCGCTCACGTCTACTCCGCCGAGGGCCGCTACACCGCCACCCTCACCGTGACGGACGGGCAGGGCACGACCGCTACCTCGGTGATCGCCGTGGCCATCACTGCGCCGCCCGCATACTTCCTCCCGGTCGTCTGCCAGTCGTGTGCCTGGATCGGAAATGCCTCGGCCTTCTCCTCGACCTACACCGCTCTCGTTCCCGACATGCAGGACCTCGCGGAGTACGGTTACGAACTCACTCCGTCTGGCGGCTTTGAGCCCGCCTCCTGGTTCCTCAACCCCCAGAACAACCTCACTTCCTGGGGTCAGAAGAACAGTCTCCCGGTGTTCGCAACCATTACCGCGGGGGGGTGCCCCGCCGCATCGTTGCAGACCTTCCTCTCCTCCGGAGCAGGGGCCCAGGCCCATTTCATCCAGTCGGCTGTCGGGGTCGCCCAGGCTAGCGGGTACAAGGGCTATGTCGTGGACTTCGAGCCCACTCCTTGTGACGGGGTCGGCGTCTCGAGCGGCGAGGGTGTTCTCTTCGGCAACTTCATGCACAGCTTCGCCTCCGCGCTCAAGGCCAAGGGACTCCAATTGGATGCCCTCGTCGGCTCCTCCAGCCTCTGGGAGACCGGCAACTCGGGCAGTGACTTCTGGTTCCTCCCCGCCATGGCGGGGGCGGGCGTCACCTGGTACCTCAAGGACTTCACCTGCTCGGTCACGGGTTACGAGCAGGCCATCCAAACCCTCCAGGCCGCGGGCCTTACGGGAAACCAGTTGGGGGCGCTGCTCAGCTCCGTCAACTGTGCGGGGAGCCCGAACGCACTGCCCGCGATGGAGTCCGAGGCGAACTGGAGCGTCTACCACCATCTCCAGAACCTAGGGTGGTTCGCCCTGGATGACGGTGGAGCTGCCATCCCCAACACCGAGTTCTGGAACTTCCTCTACACCCTCGAGCACCCTCCCGCCGTCGGCGGCGGTGGAGGCGGGGGAGGCGGTGGTGGTGGTGGCGGCGGTGGCGGAGGCGGGGGCGCCGGGGCCGGGTGTCCCGATCAGAGTTACTATCAGAACGGTCATTCCCTCAACCTTCAGGCCGCGGTGGACTGCGCCATGAACGGGGGCTTCCCGTCAAGCGCGCTCGTGATCACGGTCGTTTCCATGGCGTACCAAGAAAGCACCTTCTGCCCCGGGGCGATCGAGGGCGGCAGCGGGGCCTGCTCCACCGTTGCCCCCAACTCGGGATGCCAGGCACTCGGGATCCTTCAGCTGGGTCATCCGGCCCAGACCTCCCCGTCGGGACAATGTCTCCAGCCCCAGCCGGTGCCCCAGGGTGAGCCCAGCCCGATCACCGGGTACCCTTCCTACTCCCAGTGCTCCGGGGCTACGGACTGGGGTGGGGTTTACTTCAACCCCACCTGCGCGTTCGAATGGTCCTACGCGGAGTACCAGGATTGCGGGAACAGCTTCTCCTGCTTCTGGGGCAGTTACATCTCGGGCGCCTATTGCAAATGGGCTCCGAACGGGTTCACCGGCACCGGCTCAGTCCGGTGCTCCGGCTACAACCAGAATCAGGCCAATCTGCCCTGGTCCACCGTTTGTCCGAACGACCAGTGCACGACGGGAAGCAGCGGGGGCGGTCCGGGATCGGGCGCCTACAACCGGAACGCGGCGGTAAGTTACGCGAACACGTACTGGAACGAGGTCAACAAGGACGGGTACTTCTGGCTCTGCGGCGGGCTCCTCTCCCCCAGTCAGGATGGCGGCCCGGGCGCAACCATCACGAGCTACGAGAACAACAACGGGTGCGACTGCGCCCACTTCGTGAGCAGCGCCATCGGTGACGATGGTGGAGGCGGGGTGCCGATCGAGAAGCTGCCCGATGCCACGAGCGGCGGCCCCTACGGCATTCCCTCCGCACCCCATCTCGTCGGGGACATGTTGAACGCCAAGTGGGCGACCTCGGTCACGAACGGTCTCGTCCCCGCCACTTCGGTCTCCTCCGCCCAGCTCTCGCAGCTCCAGCCGGGAGACTTCATCGGCTACAACTGGAACGACGTTACCGGCACGAACATCTGGAACGTCGACCATGTCGCCGTGATCGTGAGCACCTCGGGAGGAAGGATCCTGGTGGATGCCCATACCGATTCCCAGAACGGCGTCTCTTGGGAGATGTCCTCGGCCGCCTCTGTCTGGTTGGTGCACGTCACCTACAATGGGCAACCCCCCGCCACTCCCATCTCTGGCTCGGGTTACCACGCTATCTCTCCCGTTACGATCGCCCTGCACACCACGCATCCGGCGCTGGAGAACCTGGGAATGGGGTTCCCGGTCCTGATGGTCGCTGCCTCCCCGCCCTCTCGGTTCGGCACCGCGCCGCAGGCGCCGTAGAGGATCGATCGGTCGGACCCGGAGAGGGAAGGCGTGGTGCGTGGTTCCTCTGTCCCCTTCCCGATCTCCGAGAGCAGAGTTGCTCAGGGACCGTTGCCCCGAGAGGGTTGCGGCCCTTGCGCGCGAACGCTTTTAAGGAGGGGGGGCCTCCGTGGACCGCCGAGCATGCGTAGCGTCCCTGCGGTCCTTGTCCTTCTTGCCTGCCTCGGGCTTTCGGTGCCCGCGGCCTTCGCCGGTGCCCCGACTCTACCGGGCCACGGAAGCGGGAGCGTGGGATCCGCACCCGACCTGGTTCCCGCGGCCGGGTGCACGCAATGCCCTCTCGACACCGGGTCGGTCGCGGAGCCCCCCGTCAACCTGACCTCCCGAATCCCCTCCCTTCCCGGGGGTTCCTGGTCCGAGGTCACAGGTCTTCTCCCCCTCTCGGGCACCCAGGTCGCCGTGTTAGGGACGGACAACGGCACGCAGATGCCGAAGACCGGAACGCTCAGCTTGGGTCCCCCGGTCGCCCTCTCGGACACCTCCTCCGGTTTCTTGTCCACGGTCAACGTGAGCGTCGCCTCCCAGTACGTGATCGGGCAATCCTTCGGGATCGGGGAACTTTCCTCCCCCACCCCGACCGCCTACTACTGGGACGCTTCCTTCAACGTGCTCAGCCCTCCGTCCCGGGTCTGGGCGCAGAACCCTACGACCGGCGCGGCGGCGAACCTTTCCCTACCGCCCGACCTTCGCACGCTCTACGGGGGCGCCTCGGACGGAAGCTCGGTCCTCCTCGTGGGGCAGAACCTGAGCTTCTCGGGGCCTGAGACGCTGCTCTTCTCCTACAACGCAAGCTCGGGGTTCCAGAACCTGAGCGGCAAGATCCCCGCCACGTTCGGTGTCCCTTCCCACGCCCTGGGCTCGCGAGGCGCTTTCCTGTTGACCACGAACCGCTCCCAAAACACCTTCGGGATCCTCTCGTACAACTCTACCTCGGGCTGGACCTTTCAGAACCTCTCGGGGTATCTCCCCGCGGCGTCGGCCTTCACCTCGCCGGCCGTGCCGCTGGCCGTGACGGGGAACTACGTGCTCCTCCAGAGCCTGGAGTCCTCCTCCTTCACCTACCACTGGGGCGTCTTCGATCTGGCGACCGGCTCCTTCGTGGACGTGACCTCCCAGATCACCTCCGTCCTTGGTACCCCCTCGGCCTTCGCCGCGGACTCCCGCGTGGCGGGGACCAATTTCACGCTCGCCTCTCCCTCGGGCGCAGCTGACCTCGATGCCGCGCTCTCTACGGTCTCCCCCTTGTCTCTCTCCGCCCCGTGGACCAACACCACGAATCCTCTGGCCCTCCTCTGGATGGGCTCAGCCCTCGTGGTCGGTGGCTACCGCAATGGGATGGGGGGATTCCTCACCTCCTGGACTCCCGGTGCTTCTCCCTCGGCCGTGGACCTGCCCACAGGATTCGTCTCGGGCGGGAGCCTCGTCTTCGGGGACGGGCGGGTCTGGATGGGTGGATGGAACGGAACCCAGGGTGACGGGTTCCTCGTGAACCTGAGCACCCGCAATGTCACCAACCTCGAGTCCCTCATCCCGTCCGGGACCGGACTCCTCTCGGCCGCCGCGTTCGGCCCGGACACGCTCTACCTATCGGACTCTGCCCGGGTCTTCAGCTACAACCTCTCCACCGGGGCGTTCCGCACCCTCCCCTCCCCGGCAGAGACCCTCTTCAGCCTGGGGTGGGTGAACTCCTCGCTCTGGGCAGGAGGCATTCTCCCCCTCGGTGGTGGTGGTCTCTTTTCCTACGCCCCCGCTACGGGCAACTGGACGAACCTTTCTTCCCAGGTGACGTCGATCACCCTCGGAGTGACCGCGATCATCCCCGGTGCTCCCGGGGACGCACTGCTGGGGGGAGAGAGCGGAACCCTTTCCGGGGATCTCTGGTACTACAATTCTTCCGGGTTCCTCAACGTGAGCACGACCTTCGGCCTCAGTCTCGACGTGCCCAACCCGGGCACGGTCGCTTGGAACGGGTCGGCCTTTTGGGTGCTGAACGGTAGCCAACCCTACACCTGGGTCCCCGGGTCGTTCTTCTCCGGACAGCCCTACTTCATATTCCCGGTGCCCACCTCCGCGCTGAATTCCATCGCCGTTTGGGGCTCGAGCGTGCTCGTCTCGGGGACCGGCAATGAGTCCGCGAATCGGACCAACGTGCCCGTCGTCTACTCGGGAACGGCCGGAGCGGTCCTGAACGACCTCACCCCGCTCCTCGGGGGTGCCTGGTACCCGGCGGCCGCCGTCCTCTATGCGGGGGGCCCCTTCGTTATCGTCGGGTTGAACCTGAACGGGACGCTCAGCTTCGACTACACCGCTCCTCCGCTCCAGGCGACGCTCTACTCCAATTCCACGCTGGTCGATGCCCCCGCGAGCATCCAGTTCTCTGTGGTGGCCTCCGGGGGAGTTCCGCCCTACGGCTCCTTCGCTTGGAACGTGTCCGGGCTCCCCTCGCAGTCGGGTTCCCCGGTGACCTACAACTTCACCACCGGAGGCAGCTACACGGTCAACGTCTCTTTCCGTGACCAGGCGGGCGTCCCGCTCAACCTTACCGGAACCGAGGTTCTCTACTCGCACTTCTCCGTTTCCCTATCGGCCAGCCCGATCAACGGGACCGCCCCCCTCAGCGTCACGGCGAACTGGAACGCTACGGGCGGCGTCACACCGTATGGCGGGGTCACCGTCAACTTCGGCGATGGCTCAGTTTCCCTCGCAGGCCAGCCCGCGACGGGTTCCGCTTCCCACGTCTACTCCAGTCCCGGGACGTACAACCTGACCGTGAACCTGACCGATTCCATCGGGGGGACCGCCCGCCAAACCGTCACGATCGATGTCACCTCGAACTTGCCCCCGCTCGCCGTTAGCCTCGGGGTCACCCCTTCGAGCGGGAAGGCTCCGCTCTCGGTCAAGGTCTCCTGGGACGTAACGGGCGGGGCGACCCCGTACGGGGGGGTCACGGTCGACTTCGGGGACACCAGCGCGGTCTTGACCGGGGAACCCTCCACCGGGACCGCAACCCACACCTACGCATCGGCCGGGAACTACACCGTGACCGTCAACGCGACCGATGCCTCCGGGGCCAAGGTCTCCCAGACGCAGGTCGTCCAGGTGTCGGCCGGCTCCACCAGCCCTCCGCCAACGTGCACCTCGAACTGCAATGGCAGTAATTCCTCGGGAAGCCTAGCCCTCATTCTCCTCGCGGTGGCCGCTGTGGTCGTGGTGGTCTTGGTGATCGTTCTCCTCCTCCGACGGAGGAACAAGGGCCTCACAAACACGGCGAAACCAGGGATGCTCGGGAGCCGGGACCGTTTCCGCTCCCGTTGAACATGGTCGTTCATGTTCGGCACGCCACGGAGGAGGACGCAGCGCGCATCGCGGGGATCTACAATCAGGCCGTGATGGAGACGATCGCCACCTTCGACACGGAGCCTCGCTCGCTCCCCGCCCAGATCGATTGGTTGCGACGGCATGACGAACGCCATCCCGTATTCGTCGCCGATGCCGAGGGGGAGGTCATCGGATGGTCCTCACTCTCTCCGTGGTCCGACCGACGAGCCTACGCGGACACGGCCGAAGTCTCGGTCTACGTAGAGCCCAAACACCAGGGACAAGGGATCGGCCGGAGCCTTCTGAAGACGACCGTCCAGGCCGCCGAGGAGGCCGGTCTTCACGTGCTCCTTGCAAGGATAGCCGACGGGAACCCGGCGAGCCTCGCACTTCACTCGCGTTTCGGTTTCGTCCCCGTCGGGGTGATGCACCAGGTCGGGCGCAAGTTTGGCCGGCGCATCGACGTCCACCTGCTGGAGCGGGTCGCCAGCGGTTCCCCAGACGCCCCCTGATCGGTATTCTGGGGAAGGCTCTAAGAAAGGAATCGACTCTTGTCGTCAGGGTTCTGAAGGGCGCCGGAGGCGGAGGTGAGCCCGACTTTCACCTCCCGACGGGGGGTCGCTTAAGGCGGGTGCCTTTCCCCGCACGCTCATTAGGCCGGCAAAGGGCTTATGAGTGACGGGGCATCTCTGGCATCGCTGATGCGGCATCGCATGGGACGTCGTGGCGTTGCTGGCTTCCTTGAGGAAGTGCCGGCCGCCTGGATCGTGATCACGGCGCTCTTCCTGTTCTTTGCCGCCCTCTTCAGTGGTCTCAACAGTTTCGAACGGCGGCAACAGAACGTGACGTTCGCGGAGCAGGCTCCCCTTCTGCTCTCGGACCTCAGGGATTACAAGAACCTGACCTACCAGGGCGAGGTGGGTGTTTTTGATGTCTTCAAGGTGCTCAACCTCACGACGTCCAATATCTCCTACGACTTCCATCCCTCCTTTCAATACCGGGTGGTCATCACGGATATTTCCTCCTACCCGCACGCTTGGTTGACCCAGCCAAAGGTGGTCGAGACCGCGGTTCCGCCCACGAACCCCTCAGGTCTCAAGCAGGGCTTCGTCACCTCGGTGTCCCCCGTGGACATCTGGTTCCCGGGCGTGCCGTACGGGGAGTACCACACCGCCACCCTTTCCGTGGAGATCTGGAACTAAGATGCGGCGGCGGGCACGGGGACGGCAGCGCAGCGGGAGCGACCGGCGCGGCGAGGTCGCCGCCTTCGATATCGTCCTCTTTGTCCCCCTGCTCGTGGTGGCCACCCTCTTCCTCTACGCCATGCTCTCGATCAACCCGGTCATCGTTGACCAGAACTACGGGGGGACCGCGTACGCATCGAGCGCGCTCCAATCCCTGCTCTTCGCCACGGCGCCGAACGCGACCCTCTGTGTTGGGAACGTCACCCCCTCCCTGCCCACGGACCCCTGCCATGCCTTCAATTCGGATTGGGGCACGGGGACGGTCCAGGACTATTCCATGGGTCAGCTGATCGTGCTTCACCTGAGCCTGCTCCAGGCCGTGGCCCCTGGCCCTGCGCGGGCGCAGTTGGAGCAGCTCCTGGAGTCCCCTGGGTGGGTCGGATACGTGATAAATGATACAGCATCACAGGTCGCCATGGGCTCTCCCTCGAGTGCGAATGCGCAGACCTTCCAGGAATACTACTTGGAATACCAGAACACTTCCGTGCCGTCGGTCCCCTGCTCGATCTCGAGCGCGTGCGTTTACGCTGGCTTTGGGGCTGCGGGGACATCGGGCACCGTCTACTCCGCCTCGGCGACGTTGACCGTCACCGGGAACGCGTCTTCCTTCGACACGGTGGTTCTCGGGGTATGGGGATGAGCTGGATCAAGGTACTTCCCCTTCTGGTCATCGTCCCCCTGTTGCTCACCGCCCTTCCCTCCTCCGCCCATTCCTCCGCCGGGCCCGTTTTCGCCGTACATCCCCTCACCGCGCCTCCCGCTCTGATCAACTATTCGACCCCAGCCCCCACCGGGGTCGCCCACGTGGCGACGGCTCCTGACGGCTCCTACGTTGTCGCCACCTCCACAGGGGATCATGCGTACCTCTTCGGCACGAGCTCGTCCACGCCGCTGGAGAACTGGTCTCTTCCGGGTAATGCTACCTCTACCATGATCTCCCTGTCGGGACCGGCCGGAACGCCCGAGGTCCTGCTCACGGCGAACAACTCCGCGTACCTTTACTCCGTCTCGGGGGCCTCCCCGATATGGACCGGCTCCAACTACAAGGGGGACGGGTCCGCCGTCAAGGGCTCGGTAGACCACGCCGCGATCTCCCAGGACGGCAACGCGCTCGTGGTTGTCGCCACCTTCGTCGATCCCGGCACCAATCTCCCCGGGTTCAACGTCTCCTACTATACCAACCCACTCTCCTCTCCCCAGCTCGCCTTCTACTCCGTCGTCACGGGGCAGAGCTTCACCGACCTCTCGATGGACACGGACGGCAGTTGGTTCGTGGTCGGCTCCAACGACGCGAACGGGAACGGCGCCGTCTTCGTCTTCTCCGGGAACCAGGGAAGCGGCGGCCAGAAGGCTTCCTATACGGCGGAATGGAGCCCCATCGGAGGGTTGCCCAATCCGGGTCCGGCCGAGAGGCTGAGCGATGCCGTGATCTCCGGAGACGGGAGCCACATGTTCGCGACCGCTGTGACGGGCTTCTTCGCGGCCACCGTCGCCTCCCAGAGCGCCCTCGACGGGGACACCAGCAACACGTTCATTGACGCCCTCTCGGTCTCCTCCTCCACCAACGGCTGCCAGGTGCTGGTGGCCGCGGGTACCCGGGTGACCTACCTCAACGCTTCCGCCACCGCAGGGTGCAGCTCGTACGCCATCTCCTGGAGCACGGTCTTCCCGGCGGGGATCACGAGCGCGGTGCTTGCCGCCTCCTCTCCCGACTACTTCGAGGTCTCTTGGTCGACCAGCAATGTGGGATGGTACTACCTCTACCCGGGGATGCCCCAGAGCTCCACGGCGGACTTCCGCTCCCTGGTGACCTCTGGCGCCATCCTCTCGGTCGCGCTTTCGGCCAACGAGGCCACGCTCGCCGTCGGTCAGGCCTATCAGGTCTCGGCCAACTCCTGGGAACTCACCATTGCCCCGGATGAGGGGATCCCGACCCCACCGGCGGCCCTGACCTCCGCGGTCGCTCTCTCTCCCTCGGCGGGAGACCCCACCGCCTCCCTCTCGGTGACCTGGTCCCTCCCCTCGACCGTCGTGGGATTCACCGGGATATCGCTCAGCGTGGTTCCCCAGGTCCCAGGCGGGAATTCCGTGCTCCCCAAGGACTTCTCCGTGGCCCTTCCCGGGCCGGTGACCGTCGGAGGGCTGAGCTTCTCCACCAATTACACCGTCACTGTCGTGATCTCGGCCTTCCAGGGACAGCGGACGTCCACCTCCGTGGCCATCGTGGTGACCACCGCAGCCGCACCGCCCGCCCTCGACCCCTTCGTCTATCTCGAGTACGGGTCGATCGGCCTCGTGGTCGCGGGCGCAGTAGCCTACGTCGCTTGGAGGACCATTTCCCGTCAGCGGGGGAGCGAAACATGACGAAAGCAAAGAACACCAAAGGAGAGGCCACCAGTTACGCCAACCGACTTCCGCAGTTCACCTACGAGATCAAGTCCGAGGGCCGGTCGATGAACCTCGTCCTCAAGTGCGCGGCTTGCGAAGGGCCCTCCGGGATACTGAGTTCGCAATGCATGTCGGTCGTCACCCACATCCTCACCACGGAGCCCTACGTGGACACCATCACCATCACGGGGGCGATGGAGCGGCAGTACGTCGGGGACTCGGTCCGTTTCCTGAAGACCCTCGTCGCGCTCACCAAGCTCATCGAGCAGTTCTCCCTACGGTCGCCTCACCCCTTCACTGCGGGGCTCATCTTCCCTGACGGGCAGGTGGATGGCGTCATCGCAGAGCTGGAGGCGATGGCCTCGGGCCCGGGAGTGCTCCCCGGTCCGTTGCTCTCGGCCGACCCCACGTTCCGGATCTCGGGGCCAAAGCATGCGGCCGAGGTCGCCCGCCACCTGCGGTCGGAGCGTGCCGCCATCCTTCGGGTCGTAAGGCACCTGGACTGCCCGAACTGTCCGTACAATCCTAGGACCATGTTCCCGGCGATGAACCGGGCGTTGCTCTCCGGATACAGCGGTTTCGATTCCGATCTCCGTGCCAAGGCCCTCGCGCTCTCTCGGGGCACGAAGGAGGAAGGTTGCAGCCGATGCCTCGCTTCCTCCGCCTCGGACTTTGTGGCACTTTCGGAGAAGCTCGTCGAACTGGAGGCCCACCTGCGCTTGTCGGGCCGGACCGAAGGCGAGCCTGCGGAGCCTGCCGCCGACGCGAAGGGGGAAGCATGATCGCTGGAACCGGAGCCCACAGCCCCCGATGCACGAACTGCGGGCGAGCGAGCCCCGATGGGAGCGCCTTCTGCAGCTCCTGCGGGAAGGCCTTGCCGAAATCTACCCCTGCCGCCGCACCCCCGCCCCGACCGGCATCGGCGACTCCCCCCGTTGCCCGGTCCGCAGCCCCGCTGCCCCCCGCCATCCTCGCCTTGCGGAACCTGGAGGCGGTGTCTTCCGTTCGGATGAACGAAGGGATCCGCCACATCTTCCAGAGAGATGTCCGGACGCGCCCGGGCTTCTCGGGTTGCTGGATCGCGAGCGCTCACCCGGAGAACGGGGTACTCCTCCACCAGTACGCCCTCGGCCGCAGCCGGGTCTCCATCTACCAGCTCCCCAACGAGATCGACACCCTCTATCATCTGGACCTGTCCGACTACAAGCTCACCCCCCAGCACATCCACCTGCTCGATTCCGTCCGTAAGGAACTCCTGCAATGGTATCCGAAGCACGTGAAGCTCGTGCGGATGGAGCAGACCCGGCAGTACGTCGAGGATGTGGTCGAGAAGCTGCTCTACAAGCGGGCGAAGGAGCTGGGGATCAGCCTCGGGAGCACATCGAGCGCGACGCTCGCCCGGCTCAAGGAACTCTCGGAGATCCTCTCACGGCACGTGACCGGCCTCGGTGTCGTACAGCTCCTCCTGCAGGATCCGCACATCCAGGATGTCTACATCGATGCGCCCGCCTCGGAGAACCGGATCCATCTGAGGATCACTGGGTATCCCGACGCCCGGATCGGGGACAAGGCGCTGACCAACATCATCCTCACCGATGAGGAGGCCGAGTCGATCCTGGCCCGCCTCCGCATCGAGAGCGGCCGGGCCTACTCGGAAGCGATGCCGATCCTCGAGACGGACCTCAAGGAGTACAACACTCGGGCCTCGGTCATCGGGCCACCGCTCTCCCCCGACGGGATCGCCATCACCCTCCGGCGGCATGCGACGGATCCCTGGACCCTCCTCAAGCTGATCAGCATGAAATCGCTCACTCCGGAGGCCGCCGGCCTTCTCTCCTTCCTCGTGGATGGCCGCTCGGCCATGCTGGTCTCGGGGGCGCGAGGGGCTGGAAAGACCTCGCTCGTCGGGGCCCTCATGCTCGAGTTCCCGAAGAGCCAACGCATCCTGACCGTTGAGGATACGCTCGAGCTCCCGACCATCGAGATGCGGCGGCTGGGCTACAAGGTCCAGACCATCTTCGTGCGGAGCGCGGTGGCGGGACAGCAGAGCGAGCTCAGCGTGGACGACGCCCTCAAGGTCTCCCTCCGTCTCGGAGAGAGCGCCATCATCCTGGGTGAAGTGCGGGGTCACGAGGCGAAGACCCTCTACGAGGCCATGCGGGCCGGCACCGCCGGCAGCGCGGTGCTCGGGACGATCCACGGGAACAGCGCCCACTCCGTCTACGAGCGGGTCGTGCACGACCTCGGGATCGCTCCCACCTCCTTCAACGCCACGGACATCGTGGTCATCTCCGGCCTTGTGAATCTGGGCGGCTCGGTGCGGACCCAGTCCCGCCGGGTGACCCAGATCGCAGAGCTCGACAAGAACGCGCCGGACCTCGGGGTGTTCGAGGATCTCATGTCGTACCAGGAGGAGACCGACTCGATGGAGATGGGGAAGCGCATGGCGAAGGCCTCGCAGCGGATCCGTACCATCGCCGACTCGTGGGGAATGTCCTACGAGGAGGCCCTCCAGAACATCAGCGTCCGCGGGAAGTACCGGGAGGATATCGTGAACTTCTCTGCCGAGCACAACCGTCCCGACCTGCTCGGCGCGAACTGGGTGAGTTCCTCGAACACGGTCTTCTGGGAGATCATGGAGCGCCACAAGGACGAGCAGCGGGCGCACACCCTTTCTTACGATCAGGTCCTGTCGGAATGGCGGTCCTGGTTCGCCAAGGCAGTGCATGGTGGTCGATAGATCCGTGGTCGAGCGATCCGCAGGTACGGCCGTCCCGGGAGTCCCCAAGGAGGGGTGCCCATGAACGGACCGGGGGCCCCCGACCCCGTCATGGACGACGAGGCCGAGGGCGGTTGGTACGTCTGGTTGTGCCATCACATCGGCCAGGGGTACTCCCGGAAGCTGGCCTCGGAGGAATCCCGGAAGGTTCAGGCGGAGCGGCTCGACAAGGCCCGGACCGAGCTTCGGGAGGTGGAGGATTCCCTCGCACGTACCGAGCTTCTCGAGGGTTCCCACACCCAGGAGATGCGACGCCTGAAGTCCCGGGCAAGGTCCCTCAAGCAGAGGGTGGATTACCTCGACAAGGTGGTGAACCAGGTGCAGCTCAAGCGCGAGCTGTACTTCTCCGGCCTCGACGTGACACCCCACGAGGTGTACGCAACGGCGATCGTCGGCACGATCCTCACCGCCGCCGTCCTCCTCGCGGTCTTCGTGGTGACCCTGGCCCTCTCCGCCTTCATCATAGGGATCTTCAGCGGTCTCCTCGCGGTCAGCATCATCTCCGTTCCTTTCCTGGTTTACATCTATCTCTACAACTACCCCTTCTGGCTCTCGAACCGCCTGCGGGTCCAGGCCCTGGGACGGGCCCCGGAGACCGTCTACTACATGGTCATGTCCATGCGGCTCAACCCCTCCCTCGACCTCGCCGTGCGCTACGCCAGCGAGAACGTGGACGAGCCGCTGGCGGGGAGCCTGAAGAAGGTCCTCTGGGATGTGCACACCAAGGTCAAGTCCTCCATCGAGGACGCTTTCATGTCCTTCGCCGACGAGTGGGGGCACTGGAACGAGGACTTCAAGCGGGCGATGTACTCCATCCGAATGGCCCCGATGGAGCACACTGACGAGGGTCTTGCCAAGAGCCTGGAGAAGGGGCTCGAGACGATCCTCACCAGCACGCAGAAGAAGATCGAGGAGTTCGCCGTGGCCATGCAGAGCCCGACGACCGTGCTCTTCGCCTTCGGGATCCTCCTTCCCATGATCATCGGGGCCATGCTCCCGCTCATCTTCCTCGCCAACCTCAACACCTTCGGGGCCCCCTCCGCGCTCCAGGCGACCGGGACCACGGGGTCCCTGGCCTCCCAGCCGCTGCCTCCGTCCGAGATCCTGGTCGTGAATGTGGGGTTCATCCTCTTGATCGGGGTCCTCTTCCCCCTCATGGCCTACCTTTACTCTGCCCAGGTGCTCTCGAAGCGACCGGGGACGATCAAGCCCCCCCATCCCGGGGAGGTGCAGGAGACGCTCCCCGCGACGACGGTCACCCTTCTCTCCCTCCTCGTCGGCGCTCTCGTCGGTGCCGTTGCCTACCCGTTCTACGCGGGATGGATCGGGTCGGTCTTCGAACCGCTCTACGTCCTCCCGCTGGTCGCAGGCGTCGGCTGCGGTCTCTCCACCTACTTCTTCCTGAACAACCGGGACTCGTACGCGGCGATGCGCGCCCTCCAGAAGCTCGAGAACGAGATCCCGGACGCCCTCTTCCAGGTGGGCAACCGGATCACCGAAGGGATGTCGATGGAACGCGCCCTCGAGCGGACCGCGGAGTCGATGTCGGGCGCCGAGGTCGCCGTCTTCTTCCGGAGGATCGTGCACTCGATGCGGGTGACGGGAGCCCCGGCTGACCAGGTCATCTTCGGGGGGACCAAGGGTCCGGGCCTCATCGAGCTCTATCCTTCGCGCCTCGTCAAGGTCTCGATGCGCGCCCTCCTTGAGGCCACCTCGAAGGGACCCGAGGCCGTGGGGCGGACCGTGGTGCCCATGGCCGACTATCTCAACCAGATCCGCCAGGTCGACCGGACGTTGACGAACGCCCTGAAGCCCACGACCTCGATGATGAAGGCCACCGCCTTCAGCCTCTCGCCCATGGTGCTCGGCATGACGGGAGCGCTCTACCTGCTGCTGTCGAACACGATCGCGGGCGGCCTGCTCTCCGTGTCCATCCCCGTCTTCTTCGTCGTTCTAGGATCCTTCCTCATCGAGATGGTGGCGGTCATCAGCTTCTTCACGACGGGCGTGGAGTCGGGCGGGGACCCCATCTCGCTCCGCATGATGTTGGGCAAGTACCTCTGGGTGGCCGTACTCGTGTTCCTCTTCGCATCGGCCCTCGGCGTCTATGTGGTGAGCGTCATCGGTTAGGACGGAGGCAGGCAAAGCATGTCGGGAAGAAGGGGATCATCGGGCCACGGGCGCCGCGCCCGGCTCTTTCGCAGCCGCCGGGGGGTCCTCGAGGGATTGCCGCTCACCCTCCTCATCTCGATGCTCCTCATCGCCGTCGGGACCAGCATACTCCTCGAGCTCTTCGTCTACTCCCGTGCCCACACGCTCAACTCCCTGTCTCTGGCCACCCCCTCGGGCTCTCTCGCGGGGGAGAACGTCTTCGGGGCTTGGAAGCAGCCCCTCCTCTTCCTCGCCACGGCCTGGGCCCAGTCCGGAGGCACCCTAGGCGGGGTCACGGTGACGGTCGACGGGTGCGGGATCGACCAGATCCAGCACACGCTTTCGAACGGGACCGCGATGTTCCTCCTCCCGATCCCGACTCTCCCGGCGCACTCGAACAGCTGTGTCCTCCCCATCTCGGCCCTCTACGATCCCCCGGGAGCCCTGGGTGGCTCCTCCTCGCAGACCTACTCGACCTCGCTGGTGATCGTCACATGAGGGGAAGGCACGCGCGGCGCAACCGCCGGGGGGTCACCGACGTCCCTCTCGAGCTCATCATCATCGTGATCATCCTGCTCATCGTCATCCCCATCATGGTGAGCGCGCTCGCCACCTACCTCACCAGCCAGCAATTCTTGGCGCTCCAGCAACAGGCCTCCTCGATCGCGAATACCGTGGTGGAGACCTACGACGGGGGCGCGAACACGACCCTCACCCTCGGAGTCACGGTGAACCAGCAGGGCAAGATCCTGGTGGGGGCCGCGCTCTTCCAGGGTAGCACTCTCAACCCCAACGCCACGTACGTGACGTTCCTCATCGGGGGGCATTCGTACCTTGTGCAGTTCGACAACGGGGCGACCCTCGTTTACGCGAGCAACTTCTCCTGCCAGGCGGGCCATCCCACCTCGCTCCCGCTCACGCTCCCGTCCGGGAGTTACACCCTCGGCTTCACCAAGGTGGAGTTGGGCTCGCCCCTCTGCGGGGTCCCCTCGACCTACGCGAAGACCTTCGTGGAGGTCAAGATCCTCCCATGATCTACGATTGGGCGATCTCCCTCGGCATCGTGTCGATCCTGGTATTGGGCCTCGTGGTCACTGCCGACGTGATCTTTGCCTCGGCCGAGAACAACTATGCGCTCGGGATCGGGCTCGGGAACGTGGCCTCGCTCGTGGCGGACCACATCGACCGTATCGAAGGGGTGGGGGCGAGCGTCTCGCAGCCCTTCTTCTACAACCATAGTTTCGTCGGGGTCCAACTCCCTGCCGAGATCTCGGGGCACGCCTATTCGATCGAGGTCACGTCGGATTTCGTCGTCGCCACGGCGAACGTCTCCGGGGGTTCTCCCCTGAGCTCGTACATCGAGCTCTCGGAACCCGTCCACCTGCTCAACTACAGCCTCGCCCGCGGCTTGGACGGGGCCTCGGTCAACTCGACCTGGCTCACAGCCTCCGAGTACGATTGCCTGAGCTTCGGGTACGGGATCAATTTCGTTGCCTGGCAGGAGGGAGTCATCCTCGATGGCAGCAGCACATTCCTCACTACGGTCTACGCCATGGACGGTCACGCCCACACGTGCCCGCTGTGAGGAGAAGATGAGGACAGCAAGCATGAGCAGCGAAAGGCAGGAACCGCTCCCGGTCGAGGCCGAGGTGGCGGATCAGGAACTGAAGCGTATGACCGCGGCCGCCGGTGGTATCGGGGCGGTTCTCGTTGTCCTCGCCGCATGGATAGGGTACACCATCTACGTCACCCCGCGTTTCCCGTGGGAAGGGTTGCCCGTCGTCGCGCTCGGCCTTCTGGCCATCGGCGGTGCCGTGGACCTCTACCTGGCGTTCACCGTCCGCGCCGGCCAACTGCTCCTCTGGAAGAAGAGGAATTACGCGCAGAGCCGCTCCGTGCTCGGGGGGAGCCGTCTCCTCCTCGCCTTCCTCTTCGGCGGGATCGTACCGGGGCTTTTCCTCGACCGGGCCCGGGAGGCGCTCGTCCCCCTCGCAGGGAGCGCTCCCGAACCCTCGGTGGTGCCCACCGAGGTTTCCTCTCCGAACGTGCCCGCTCGTTCGCCCGCTGCCGCCGCGGTCCCTACCGGAAGCTGCCCCAAGTGCTTCTCCCCGAGGGTCTCCCCCGACAGCAAGTTCTGCAACAAGTGCGGAACTCCCTACTGAGGGCCGAGGGTCCGTACCCCGGACAGGGCACGCGTCGCCTTCGCCCGGTGGATCGCATTCCTCTGCACGCCTCGGCAAGTAGAAATACGGTCGCTGCTTGACATAGGCACGATGAGTGATCTCGATCAGCTCTGCATCAACTCCCTCCGCTTCCTGGCGGTGGACTCCGTGGAGCAGGCCCGGTCGGGACACCCGGGGCTTCCCCTCGGCGCCGCCCCCATGGCCTACGTGCTGTGGGACCGACGGCTACGGCACAACCCTGCCAACCCCCGATGGTGGAACCGGGATCGGTTCGTCCTTTCTGCGGGCCATGGGTCCGCGCTCCTCTATGCCCTTCTTCACGCCACGGGATATGACCTGACCCTCGAGGACCTGAAGCAGTTCCGTCAGATGGGCAGCCGCACTCCCGGACATCCCGAATATCGGCACACCCCCGGGGTCGAAGCGACCACCGGTCCGCTCGGTCAGGGATTCGCCATGGGCGTCGGGATGGCCCTTGCGGAGGAGCACCTCGCCGCCCGTTTCAACCGCGAAGGATTCCCGTTGACCGACCACTTCACCTATGGCCTCGTCTCGGACGGGGACCTCATGGAGGGGATCGCCTCGGAGGCGGCCTCCCTGGCCGGCCATCTGGGGCTCGGCAAGCTGGTCTATCTCTACGACGACAATCACATCTCGTTGGAGGGATCGACCGAGCTCTCCTTCACCGAGAACGTTCCGGCCCGGTTCGAGGCCTACGGCTGGAGGGTCCTTCGTGTCGCCGACGGGAACGACGTCGAAGCGCTCGATGCCGCCCTGCAGCAGGCCACCTCACGTCGGGACCGTCCCACCCTGATCCAGGTCCGCACGCACATCGGATACGGGAGCCCCCGGCAGGACACCAAGGAAGCCCATGGGGAGCCGCTCGGCCCGGAGAACACACGGGCCACGAAGACCGCTCTCGGCTTCCCCGTCGAACCCCCCTTCTACTTTCCCGAGGAGGCCCGCACCCATTTGCGCAAGGCCCTGGAACGCGGGCGCGCGGCGGAAGCGGCCTGGGACGAGCTCTTCTCCACCTACCAGTCGCGTTTTCCATCCGAGGCGGAGGAGTTCGAGCGCACGATCGGAGGCCGCCTCCCCGAAAACTGGTCGCGAGCGCTGCCCGCCTTTGCAGTGGGCGATCCCCCGCTCGCGACCCGCGAGGCCTCCGAGAAGGTGATGAATGCGGTGGCGGCCGCCGTTCCGCTCCTCATCGGCGGCTCGGCCGATCTGGCCCCGTCCACGAAGACACTCCTCAAGGGGATGGGTAGCTTCGATGGGAAGACCGAGGGGGCCCGCAACCTCCACTTCGGGGTACGCGAGAATGCTATGGTAGCCATCGTCAACGGCATGGCGCTCCACGGGGGGCTGCTCCCGTACGGTGCCACCTTCTTCGTCTTCTCGGACTACGCCCGGCCCTCCCTTCGGCTCTCCGCATTGATGGGAGTGCATTCCCTCTTCATCTTCACGCACGACAGTGTCTGGGTAGGGGAGGACGGTCCGACCCACCAGCCCATCGAGCACCTCGCCAGCTTGCGCGCGATGCCGGGCATGACGGTGATCCGTCCGGCCGACGCGAACGAGGTTTCCGCCGCATGGAGGGTGATGCTGGAGCGGAAGGGGCCGGTCTCCCTCGTTCTCTCGCGACAGAAGCTTCCCGTGCTCGAAGGGACCGGGTCGAAGGCCCAGGAAGGGGTGGCCCGCGGCGCGTACGTCCTCTCGGAACCCGCAGGGGCAGCACCCCGCGCGGTCCTGCTGGCGACGGGCTCCGAGGTCGTGCTCGCCCTCACGGTCCAGAAGAACTTGGCCACCCGGGGGATCGGCCTCCGGGTCGTCTCGATGCCCTCGTGGGAACTCTTTGAGGAGCAGACGCCCGAGTATCGTGGCGCCGTTCTCCTCCCCCACCTCCCCCGCGTCTCCCTGGAGGCGGCCTCCACGATGGGTTGGTCCCGGTACGTGGGAGACCGGGGAGTCGCACTGGGGATCGATCGGTTCGGTGCCTCAGGCCCCGGCAACAAGGTAGCGGAGCACTTGGGAATGAGCGCCTCACATGTTGAGGAGGTGATACAGAGACTGTTGGGTCCCTCGTCGGAGGGTGTGCCGTGACGTCCCTGGTCGCCCTCCGAAACGCAGGACAATCCCCCTGGCTGGACTACATCCGACGAGGCTCCGTCCGCAGCGGAGAGTTGGTGCAGCAGATCTCCCAGGGGATCCTCGGCGTCACGTCCAACCCGACGATCTTCGAGAAGGCGATCGTCGGTAGCAAGGACTACGATGAGGGTCTCCGCGCCCTCCTTTCCAAGGACCCTTCCCTCCCCGCCTCGGTGCTGTACGAGCGGCTGGCGGTCGAGGATGTGCGGGAAGCCGCGGACCTCCTGCGCCCCGTCTTCGACCGGACCGGGGGAGAGGACGGCTATGTGAGCCTCGAGGTGGCCCCGGGCCTCGAGCACGATGTCGAGGGCACGGTGCGGGCCGCCCACCATCTGTGGGATTCGGTCGGCCGTCCCAACGTGATGATCAAGGTGCCCAGCACCAAGGAAGGGGCGATGGCCCTCGAACGACTTGTCGGGGAAGGGATCCCGGTCAACGCGACGCTGCTCTTCTCCCGATCTCAGTACGAGGCCGTGGCCCAGGCCTACCTCCGCGGACGCTCCCATTCCGGGACTTCCCATCCCGTCGCTTCCGTGGCCTCCCTCTTCGTGAGCCGCGTGGACGCGGCCGTTGCCCGCGAACTAGACGGCCGGACGGATCCCCGCATCGCCGAGGTGAAGGGAAAGGTCGCCGTGGCGTACGCCAAGGGCATCTACCAACGGTACCGGGAGATCTTCGCTTCGGGCCCCTCGGGCACTGCGGGGGGAGGACGGCCGCAGCGCATCCTCTGGGCCAGCGTGAGCATGAAGGACCCCTCCGGCCGCGACACCTACTACGTCGAAGGGCTGATCGGTCCCCAGACGGTCATCACCATCCCCCCCCGGACCCTTTCGGCCTTCGAAGACCATGGCATCCTGCAGTCGGGCGCCGTGGAGTCGGGACTGGAAGAGGCCCAGAGGATCCTTCGCCAGACGGAAGCCCTGGGTGTCGAGCTCGAACCGATCCTCGAGCGTCTCCAGGTCGAGGGACTCGCCGACTTCGCGGAATCCTACCGACTGCTCTTGGAGGCGCTGGAGGCGAAGCGCCGGAAGATCCTCACCGAGGAAGAGGATCCCCTCTCCCTCCATCTTGGAACTTATTCCGCGACCGTTGAGGAGCGTCTGAAGACGTGGGGCTCCCAGCAGGTCTCCGCTCGACTCTGGCACCCGGACCCGTCGCTCTGGCCCGCAGCTCCTGCGAAGGATGTGCGGGAGCGGACCGGCTGGCTCCATCTCCCGGCGGACATGCAGGAGGAGCTGACCACTCTCGAGCGGTTTGCCGACGAGGTCCGGCAGGAAGGGACGAAGCACATCGTCCTCCTGGGCATGGGCGGTTCGAGCCTGGCCCCCAAGGTCTTTCAAGGAGTGTTCGGATCCCGTCCGGGGTTTCCCTCTCTCGCCGTCCTCGACAGCACGCATCCGCTGGCGGTGCGCTCCCTGGCCGCATCCATCGACCCTGCCGCCGCGCTCTTCCTGGTCTCCAGCAAATCGGGAACCACTCTCGAGACGCTGTCCTTCTACCGGTACTTCCGGGAGAAGGTCGGGAAGCAGTCCTCCTCTCCCGACCACAACTTCGTGGCGATCACGGACGCGGGCACGCCCCTCTCGACCCTGGCCACGGAACAGGGATTCCGGAAAGTGTTTCACGCGGTCGCCACGGTGGGAGGCCGGTACTCGGCCCTCACGCATTTCGGGCTCGTGCCTGCGGCGCTCACGGGGGTCGACGTGCGGCGCGTGCTCGGCCAGGCATGGGCCATGGCCGAGGGATGTGCCGCCTGCGTCCCTCCCGAAGAGAACCCAGGGATCCGGCTCGGAGCCGCCCTCGGGGAACTCGCTTTGCACGGGCGGGACAAGCTGACCCTCTATGGCACCGGGCGCCTGGCGGCATTCCCGGTCTGGCTGGAGCAGCTCTTCGCGGAGAGCACTGGGAAGAACGGGCGGGGGATCCTCCCCGTGGTCGACGAGCCCCTGGCGGGTCCCGAGTGCTACGGCCCCGATCGTGTCTTCGTCTCGTTCTCCGGCCCGGAAGGGGGAACGGAAGCCTTGGAGAGTCACCTCTCGGCCCTCGAGACCGCGGGCCATCCCGTGGTGCGGGTACGTCTCTCAGAGCTCGCGAACCTCGGACAGGAGTTCTTCCGGTGGGAGGTGGCCGTCGCACTGTCCGGTACCGTCCTGGGGATCGATCCCTACGACCAGCCGGACGTTGAGCTGGCCAAACAACTGGCCCGCAAAGCCATGGATGCGAGCCCAGGCAAGGACCGCGGGGAAGCCGTGCGCACAGTTCCGGTCAACGAGCCCGCTCCCTTGCGTTCCGCCTTCCAAGCGCTGATGGGAACGACGCACGCGGGAGACTACATCGCCTTGCAGGCCTTCCTTCCCCCCGAACCGTCCAACGATGCTCTCCTTCAAGGGATCCGCCGGGATCTTCTCCTACGGTACCACCTGGCGACCACGGTGGGCTACGGTCCCCGCTTCTTGCACTCGACGGGACAATTGCACAAGGGGGGCCCGCCCACGGGGGTCTTCCTGCAGATCGTCGACCCTCCGGGGGAGGACGAACCCGTCCCCGGGGAAAACTACTCGTTCGGACAGATCGTGCAGGCCCAATCGGTCGGAGATTACTTGGCCCTCCAGTCGAAGGGGCGGCGGATCTTGCGGATCGATATCGGCCGTGAGTCGGCGCAGGGGCTCGGATCGTTCCGGGAGCTGCTCCATGGCTGAGATCTCCGCGCTCTTCTTCGACATCGGTGGGGTCCTGCTTTCCAATGCTTGGGACCGCGACCGTCGGCTCAAGGCCTGCCAGCGGTTTGGCCTGGATCCCGTTCGCTTTGAGGCGCGGCATGCCCGTCTCGTGGATTCCTTCGAACGCGGTCATCTCTCCCTTGAGGACTACCTGCGGGAGGTTCTCGACACGGATGCTTCCACCCTCTCCCAAAAAGACTTCCGCGAGTTCTTCTTCGGGCAGTCTGCCCCTCATCCCTCGGCGTTGGAAAGCGTGCGCAAGCTGGCCCGGAGCGGCCGCTACACGATGGCTGCCCTGAGCAATGAGTCGAAGGAATTGAACGAGTTCCGTATCGAGCGGTTCGGGCTACGGGAGTTCTTCTCCCTCTTCTTCAGCTCGTGCTACACGGGATGGAGGAAGCCGGAACCGGAAGCCTTCCGCGTGGCCCTGGGGGTCACCCAACGGGCGCCCGGAGAGTGCCTCTTTCTTGACGACCGCCCGGAGAATGTTACGGCTGCCTCCCGTCTGGGGATGCAGACGCTCCTGGTGCGGAACCCCGAGATGCTCGGGGAGGAGCTCGCCACGGCCGGGGTGGTATGATCTTGAGGATCCAACTAAGGAGGTAAAACGATGGAACTAGGAATGATAGGACTGGGGAAGATGGGCGGGAACATGGTGCTACGGCTGATCCAAGGAGGGCACCGGGTGGTGGGCTTCGCTCGACGGCCGGAACTCGTCGCCAGCTTTGTTTCGAAGGGGATGGTGGGCTCGGCCTCCCTCCCCGAACTCATGGCCAAGCTCCCTTCTCCCAGGGTGGTGTGGCTCATGGTGCCCTCGGGCGCCGCGGTCGATGAGGTGCTTTCCCAGCTGAAGCCGAACCTCTCGGCGGGGGACCTCGTGGTCGATGGAGGGAATTCCTTCTACAAGGATACCCTCCGCAGGGCCGAGCTGGTGCGCTCCTGGGGGTGCCGGTACGTCGACGTCGGCACTAGCGGCGGCATCTGGGGGTTGACCGAGGGGTACAGCATGATGGTTGGCGGCGAGAAGGAAGACGTGGACCGGCTGCGGCCGGTCCTCGAGTCCCTTGCCCCGGCGGCGGACCGGGGATGGGGCCACGTCGGTCCCGTCGGATCCGGCCACTTCGTGAAGATGGTGCACAACGGGATCGAATACGGGCTGATGGAGGCCTACTCGGAGGGTTTTTCGGTCCTCGAGGCCAAGAAGGAGTTCGGATTGGACCTCGCTCAGATCGCCCGCATCTGGAGGTACGGCAGCGTCGTCCGTTCTTGGCTGCTCGAGCTCGTAGAGCAGATCCTGACGGAGAGCCCGGAACTGAAGGGAGTGAAGCCCTGGGTGGCGGACTCGGGAGAGGGCCGGTGGACCGTGGCCGAGGCCCTGGCGCTCGATGTCCCAGTCCCCATCATCACGTTGGCGCTCGAGGCGCGGATCCGCTCGCGGGAGGTCGACCCCTTTTCGGAGCGCCTTCTGGCGATGATGCGGAACAAGTTCGGGGGCCACGCGTTCGAGAAGGAGCAGGGAAAGTGAGCACGCCGACCACGCCCCCGCACCTCTTCGTCGTCCTCGGCGCCACGGGTGACCTCATGATGCGGAAGTTGCTTCCGTCCCTGCACAAGCTCTACCAGAAGGGGGAGATCGTCTCACCGAGCGTCATCCTGGGGGCGGCCCGGAAACCGATATCGGAGGATCAGTTTCGTGCGCTCGGTCTCCAACATCTCGTCGAAGAGAAGGCCGGGACGACCGAAGGCCTCGAGCCGTGGTGCCGCGAGGTCCTCCATTACCAATGCCTCGGTGAGGGGGGCCCGGAGGACTATCAACGTTTGGCGGAGCGGATCCGGCAGATCGAAGCCGCCCGCGGGCTCCCGGGCAACCGCGTGCTCTACCTGGCCCTGCCCTTGGGGGCGCTGCACCCGGCGATGGAGGGATTGGGCAGTGCCGGCCTTTCCCGGGGACCCGGGTGGACCCGCCTGGTCGTAGAGAAACCCTTCGGGCGGGACCTCGCCTCGGCGGAGTCCCTCAATCGCGACATCCACCAATCCTTCAAGGAAGAACAGGTCTACCGCATCGACCATTACCTGGGCAAGGAGACCGTTCAGAACCTGCTGGTCTTCCGTTTCGCGAACCTGTTCATCGAGTCCCTTTGGAACCGGCAGTGGGTGGAGCACGTCCAGATCACGGTCTCGGAGTCCCTGGGGGTGGAGGGCCGCGCAGAGTACTACGATACGGCGGGGGCGATGCGGGATATGGTGCAGAACCACCTGACGCAGCTCTTGACCCTCATCGCGATGGAAGTTCCTGGGGCCTTCGAAGCGGATGCGATCCGCAACGAGAAGGTCAAGGTCCTGCGCTCCGTGGAACGACCCGGCCCATCGGACGTGGTGTTCGGGCAGTATACTTCGGGGAAGGTCGACGGCAAGGACGTCGCTGGCTACCGTGAGGAGCCCGGGGTGAGGGCCGATTCCACGACGGAGACCTATGCCGCGATCCGTCTCCGGGTCGCAAGCTGGCGCTGGCACGGCGTCCCGTTCTTCCTCCGGACGGGAAAGCGCTTGCCCCGGAAGTCCACCCGGATCACCGTGACCTTCAAGGCTCCCCCCATCTCCTTCTTCCAGCTATCGGAGGAGTACGAGGTGAACCCCGACCGGCTCTCCATCATCCTTCAGCCCGACGAGGGGTTCGATCTTGCCTTCGAGATCAAGGTGCCCGGAGAGGCGACCCGGACCCAGACCCACCGGATGAAGTTCCGCTACTCGGACGTTTTCGGAGAGATCCGGGACGCCTACGAGACGCTGCTCCTCGACGTGCTCTCCGGGGACCAGACCCTCTTCGTCCGGGCCGACGAGGTGGAGGAGTCCTGGCGCCTCTACGACGCTATCCTCTCCCACCCTCCCCCGGTCCACAAGTATTCGCCGGGCAGCGCGGGTCCGGCGGAATCTTCCCAACTCACGGGGGAACTCGGCTACCGGTGGAATGACCTATGACGCTGAGGGTGCGGGTCGCAAAGGATCCCGATGCGATCTGCCGTCGGCTCGCGGCGGACCTGTCCGAGGGAGCCCGCGCCGCACGGAGCACCCGGGGCAGGTTCCGGCTGGTGCTCAGCGGAGGGGGCACGCCCCGCCCTCTCTACCGGCTACTCGCCGGGCAAGGACCCGGAGGGCTTCCGTGGGGTGAGGTCGAGGTCTTCTGGGGAGACGAGCGGTGTGTGCCTCCCCAGGACCCGGAGAGCAATTATCGGGAAGCGAGAGCGGATCTCCTGGACAAGGTCCCGGTCCCTGGGGACCACCTCCATCGAATCCCCGGTGAGGCACCCACGGCCGAGGAGGCCGCCCTGCGGTACGAGGAGGAGCTCTCCCGATCCCTAGGGAGCGAGACCCCGGACTTCGATTACGTTCTCCTCGGGATGGGAAAGGATGGGCACACGGCTTCCCTCTTCCCGGGGCAGCCGCTCGAAGGGGAGCCCGGCCGTCGCACGGTGGCGGTCCCCCATCCCGGCCAACCTCCGTTCGTCCCCCGGGTTAGCCTGACCCGGACGTGCCTTTCCTCGTCCCGTGAGGTCGGTGTACTGGTAACGGGTTCCGAGAAAGCGGAACGCGTGGCCCAGGTCCTTCGGTCCCTTCCCTCGGGAGATCCCAACCTTCCCGTGAGCCAAATCCGTTCGGCAGGAAACCTCACCTGGTATCTGGATGCCCCGGCGGCCTCCCGATCGCAGGAACTGCTCCCCTCCCTCTCGGCCGAGGTCGACTCGTGAAGTCATCCCCGCGGCCCAAGGGAAAGCGGGTGCTCGTCGTCGACGTGGGGGGCTCCCACATCAAGGCGATGGTACCCGGGTTGGAGGAGCCGGTCAAGTTCCGCTCGGGCCGTCACATGACCGCCCGGGCGATGGTCCAGGAACTCAAGGCGCAGACGGCGGGGCACCCTTTCGACCGGGTCTCTATCGGCTACCCGGGCCCCGTCCTCCACGGTCGACCGGTCAAGGATCCCGTGAACCTCGGTCACGGGTGGGTCGGTTTTGACTTCGAGAAGGCCTTCGGGTGCCCCGTCAAGCTCCTGAACGACGCAGCGATGCAGGCTCTCGGCAGCTACGAGGGAGGGCGGATGCTCTTTCTCGGCCTCGGCACCGGTCTCGGGACCGCGATGATCGTCTCGGGCGTCCTTGAGCCGATGGAGCTCGGCCACCTTCCCTACCGTCACCACAAGACCTACGAGGACTATCTCGGGGAGCACGGGTTGAAACATCTGGGGCCCTCCCGATGGAGGGCCGAGGTCCGGAAGATCGTCAAGGACCTGCGGGCTGCCCTTGAACCCGACTATGTGGTGATCGGCGGCGGCAACGTCCGCTTGCTCCCCCGTCTGCCGTCCGGTTGCCGTCGGGGAAACAACGCGAACGCCTTCCGTGGCGGACTTCTCCTCTGGAAGTAGACCGGCCCCTCACGGGGAGAAGTTCCCCCGGAACGGGACCGACCCTCGTCCTTGGCCCGGCGGATTCCTGAGAACGGATTATATACTTGCCATGTCATAACAGCCCAGAGGGGTGGAAGTACGAAGTCTGGATTCCGCGTGCTGGGGTCTTGGGGTGTTGGGGAACAACTGAATATTTTGATTCTTACGGTGGTGCTGGGGGGTCTCATCCTTTCCTCGGGTTCCGCCGCGCTCCTGGCCAGCACGGCCTCCTCCCAGGTCTCGCCGGAGGGCATTGCAGCTCCGCCCCCCGCTCCGGCATACTATGTCTATGGATACGTGAAGATCCACACCAATACCTCCACGGTCGCCGCGGCCGGGGTCACGGTATGGATCAACGACACTACCAACCCTTCGGCCTCCCAGACCGCAGTGACGGATTCCGCTGGCAAGTATCAGGTGAGCTCGCTCGCCCCCGGATACAAGAACGGCGATGCGCTGGTCGGGGCCTCGCACAAGTACGGCAATGCCACCGGGACCAACTCCACGACGGTCGTCACGTCAAAACCGGGCAGTTGGCTCAACCTCTCCCTCGTCTATCCGCAACTGACGCCCCACCTCTCCGCTAACGTCACCTCGGGGGAAGCCCCCCTCTGGGTCCACCTCTTCAACAACCGGACCGCCGCCCCCACCCTCGGTGGTAACGGCTCCTACGTATTTGGTTGGAAGTTCGGAGACGGCACTCCCAGCCTATGGAACCAAGCCCATCCGTACATCGATCACAACTACTCCCAGGGAGGTCCCTACTGCGCGCAGCTCGTCGTCAATGACTCGGCCGGGGACTCCTGGCAGACCCCGTGCCTCTCCATCACCTCCAACGCTCCCCCCTCGATCTCTTCGTTCACAGACACTCCCCAGGCCGTCAACGAGAGCCAATCGGTGTCGTTCACCGCCTCCGTCAGCGGGGGAACCGCACCCTACACCTACAACTACCAGTTCGGACAGGCCGGCGCTAGCGTGTCCCTCTCGTCCTCCCTTGCCACGAACTCCACCACCCACGCCTACACTGCCCCGAGCAACGCGAGCTACGAGGCGAACCTCACGGTCACGGACTCCGCCGCAAAGACGGCCGGACCTTCCCATGTGCCGGTATGGGTGTATCTCATCGACCTCCACGCCACCCCCAATCCCGCCGATGCGGGCCAGACGGTCACGATCACCGCGGACGCCCAGGGCGGCTCGGGTGGTGCGGCCTACACCTTCTTCTTCGCCTACGGGGACGGGGCCAAGCAGACCGCCACGTGTTTGGCGACCGCGATCTGCACCGTTACGCACGCGTACGCCTCCTCGGGATCGTACATCGTCACCCTGCTCCTGAACGACACCGCCACCAACAGCGTCACGAACTCGGCCCAGGCCGTCTCCGTGGCCGCGGTCCTTGGGATCACCGTGAATGCTCCGCTCCACGCCGCCATTTCCTCGAACGTGACCTACACCGACATCAATTCGCCGGTCGCACTGACCGACACCGCTTCCGGTGGAACTCTGCCCTACCTCTACTTCAACATCACCACCGGCGCAGGCACGTACAGCAATTTCACGAACTCGCTGCCTTCCGTCCTGAGCTACACACTGTCGGGTGTGTCCTACCCTGTCGCCGGAACGTACCATCCCACGGCCCGGGCCGGTGACAGCGTCGGCACGAGCAACCTCTCTTCGATGGGACTCCTCGTCGTCAACTCGACCCCCGTGGTGAACCTGACGATCTACAGATACTTGGGGCCCGCAACCTCGTCAGCGTACGTCGGCGAGGTACTGACCGTCGAGGCACAGATGACCGCAGGCACCGGGACTCCCGGATTCAGTTTCAACATCTCCTTTGGAGGCGGGTCGTTCTTCCTCGCCTCGTGCACCACGAGTGGGTGCAATGTCTCCACGACCCATATCTATGGTGTGGCCGGGACCTACACCCTCCGGGTGAACGTCACGGACTCGGTCGGGGTGGTGGGGACCAGCTCCGCCCCCTTGACCGTCTACAACGCGCTCGCAACCCCCACCTTGGTCGCCAACCGCACCGCCGGGGAGGTCAGCCTTTCCGTCGCTTTCAACGCCTCGGTGACGGGCGGTGTGCCGGGCCTCACCTTCGCCTGGCAGTTCGGTAACGGCAACACGCTCAGTGTCGCGGGTCTCTCGACCTCGGCGCTCAACCAGGAGTTCCAGACCTACTCAGTGGTCACCAACACGTCGGTCAACCTGACGGTCAACGATACCCAGGGAGAATCGGTCTCAGTCTCGCTGAAGCTGTTCATCTATCCCGACCTCGGGGCAAGTTTCACCAACAGTACGCTTACCGGGAATCTGAACCCGCCGGTCAATGCCACCTTCCACGCCCTCGTGTCCGGTGGCAGCGGTACCTACGTCTCCTACAACTGGACCTTCGGCAACGGTAACGTGGCGAACGGTCTGACAGGACCCAACTCACCGGTGACCACCTACTGGAATTCGGGTCGGTACACCGTTCACCTCCTGGTCAAGGACAACGTCTCCGATCATCTCCTCGTCACGGAGACCTTCCTCGTTTCCGGGGTCAACACGACGCTCCACCTGAACGTGGGATGGAACCTGGTCGCCTCCCCCACCACGAACGAGAGCTACTCCCTCTGGGCGTATTTCCACGTGCTGACCGCGATCTACGGCTCCTCGGCCGCCACGACGTCCGTCACCGTTCAGAACGTGACAGGAGCCGGGAACGTCTCCTATCCGGGAGGCGGTGCCTACGCAGCGACGTACGCGGTGGCGCCGGGACGCGGGGTGTGGGTAGACGTGTCCCTCGCGCTCACCGTGACGCTCTCCGGGAACCTCACGACGGGGCCCCTCTTCCCTGCGCTTTCCCTCCAGAGCGGCTGGAACAATGTGGGCTGGTCGTTGAGCGGAGCGACCAACGCCTCGGCGCTCGCGGCACTCGTTCCGAACGCCTCGGCGATCTCGATGTGGAACTCCACGACCCAGTCCTATGTGACGTTCATCGTCGGCTTCTCCGACCCCTCGTATGATTTCGCGGTGTCCGATGGCACGGGCGTGCTGGTGTGGGTACCTTCGAGTACCTCCATGATAGAGTGAGGTGCTATCACACCACAATGCTTATTTGGGGGAATGTGGCTTCTATACCTGAATCTTGGGGATCACCTATCTCTGGAAACTGAAACATGGTAGGATACCGTTGGAAAGGAGGTCTTGGCCGAAGGAATGGACAGTACCTGGCCTGGTGGGCATTGGGGATCACTTTGCTCAGTGTGTTGTCGTACTCTGTGCCCGCGAACGCGCTCCCCTTGGGCGCCACTTCCTTCTCTTCCCAGGTCACCGTAACTTCGGGGGCCTCTCCCCAGACCCTCACCACCCCTGTGGGGAGGGTCGCCCTCGTCTCGGCCCTCACCGGATCGGGCCTCGGAGGGCACGAGGTGGGTCCCGTCGGTCCCTCCACCTCGGCCCAGATCGTGGTGACGATGTCGGTGAACAATCCCGCGATGCTGGCCCTTTTCGACCAGCAGGTATCCGATCCTTCCTCCCCTCTCTACGCGCATTTCCTGACGCTGCAACAGTTCACCGAAGCGTTTTCACCTCCGGCCTCGGAGACGAGCGCGGTCGCTTCTTGGCTCTCGAGCTCCGGCCTTCAGGTTCGGTACGTCTCCTCGGACCATCTGACGATCGAGGCCACGGGCACGACATCCGAGCTATCGAAGGCCTTCGGTGTCAGCTTCGCCACCTACCGCGACGCGGTGCACGGTTCGTACTGGGCTCCCTCGGGCACTCCTACCCTCCCGGCCCAGCTTGCCCCCTGGATCCTCGGGGTCGAGGGGCTCAACAACCTGCCCAGTTCGGTGCACACCAACTTCGTTCAGAACTCGAAGATGGGACCCATGGCGAGCCCGGGATCCGGGGTCTTGGATTACCCCACCTACATGCACCAGATCTTCCAACTCGACCAGATGTACAACTCCACGGGGAACGCCTCCCACGGTGTGGTGGCGAGTTACGCGCAGGGAGTGAAGATCGCCCAGACCCTCTGGGCTTCTTCCAAGTCCGACTGCGGCTACTCCCTGACGGACATGAACGAGTTCTTCAACTTGAGCGATGGGTACTGGAGCGGTCTCCCCAAGCCCACCATCCAGCCTCACTACTCGGTACCTGGCTACACCACCTCGGCGCCCGGCACGGGCACCTGTGGGGACATCGAGCTCACCCTCGACATGCAGTACTCGGGGACGGACGCCCCCGGTGCCTATCTCGATCCGACGTGGGTGAGCTCCAGCTCCAACGCCGCCTTGGAAGCTCTGCTCAGCTGGCTGTTGACCAACGTTCCGAACCTCGATGTCATCACGCAGTCCTGGGGAGGTAACGATGTCAACATGACCGCTGGCTCCTTCGAGGCCACCTATGAGCAGGATTACCAACAGGCGACCTCCATGGGCATCTCGCTCTTTGCCTCCAGCGCCGATGGGGACGGGAGCATCGCCTCCCATGGCACTTGCACGAATCCTGGGACGCCCGGGTTGGATTTCCCGGGATCTTCTCCCTACGTCATGAGCGTGGGCGGATCCGCGAACATGGTGGCTGCCTCCACCACGTACTCCGACAACTATGGCAATGACGTGTGGAACTGGTGTCAGAGCTCCACCACCTTCGCCGGGAGCCAGGGAGGGGTCAGCACCGCCTTCCCGAAAGCCTGGTACCAGATCGGCTACGCGGTCAACTCCAGCATGGGCAATGCCATCACCACGACCACCGCCGATGGAGGGGCCCCTTGGTCCACCACGTCGGCCCGCCCGGCTCCGGATTGGTCCGGACCGGGAGCCAACATGGCCTCCTGGCACAGCGGCGCTTGGCTGACAGGTTATGGGGGGACCAGCTTCTCCTCGCCCGCCACCGCAGGACTCACTGGGGCGATGATGGTCTACCTGGGCCACAAGCTCGGCCAGCTCGATCCTGCGTTCTACGGCCTCATGTTCCAGTACCTTTACAAGCAACCCAACAACCTGCTCGACCCGGTCTACTTCGTTAACAACGGGAGCAACGCCTACTTCAATGGGGCGCAGGACTACAACACCTCCACGGGATACGGGATCCCCATGGCCCTGAACCTCTCTAAGGACCTCGGGAAGCCCTTTGTCGCAACGAACCCCGAGGGTGGGGCCACCGTGGGAGCTGGCTACCCGATCACGGCCACCGTGAACGACATCCAGTCCGTCAACTACGTGAATGTCTCTTACCTCGCTCCCGGGGGAACGTGGCAGAACACGACCCTCACGCTCTCCTCAGGAAGCTCCACCTCCGGCACCTGGACCGGGAGCATCCCCGCGGCCAGCCTGACCACGACCGGCACGCTGCAGTACTGCGTCTGGGCGACGGACAGGAACCAGGGTAACTCCTGGAGCCCCTACAACCTCTCTGCCTGGGCCACCACCGGGAACCTGAGCAAGACCTTCGGCTGCGCCACTCCTTTCAACGTCGACGTGATCGCCTCTGCAGGTTCGATCACTGTGAATCCGATCGTGGCCAACCGGACGGCGACCGGAGAGACCAACTATGCCCTGTGCTTCAACACCAGCTTCACCGCAACCAAGGTCACCGCTCCCTTCTACCTCAACTGGACCTGGGGGGACGGTACCAAGACCTCGGCTTCCACGAGCGCTACCTCGGTCACGGGCTGCCACATCTACACCACGCCCACTTCTTCGAGCATGACCCTTTTCGTGAACAGTTCGAAGAACACCGTGTCGGGCAAGGCCTCGCTGACGATCGCCGTCTACCAGCACGTCCAAGCCGCGTTCACCGTCTCTTCGACCCATCCCGTTGTGCCGGCCAATGAGACCTTCGCGAACACGAGCCTTTACGGGCACGGTGCCTTCACGCTCGCCTGGAATTTCGGCAACGGGAACACCTCCACCGCGGTCACGCCACCGAATCAGATCTACTACAAACCGGGCACGTACACCATCGCGCTGACGGTGACGGACGCCCTGGGATACACGAGCACCGCCAGCTATTCGCTCACGGTCTGGGGGTCGGCCTCGGCCCAGCTCTCGCTCGTCAAGGGATGGAACCTCGTGGCGTTGCCCCTCATCGCCAACGCGTACACGGCGTACGAGCTCTCGGTCCTCATGGGCGCCCCCTTCTCCTACCTCCAGGTCCTCGTCGGGACGGGAGAGACCAATTACTCCCGCCCGGGGAACTCGCTCAACGGCTCTGTCGCTATCAGCCCCGGGAACGGGATCTGGATCAACGTGAGCTCGGCCATTTCGATCACGATCTGGGGGAATGCGTCATCCACGGTCTCCGGTGTCGCCTTCGGTCCCGGTTGGTCCGGGATCGGCTGGTCGTCAACGTCCGCGGAGAACGCCTCCACTCTCGCGGCATCCATTCCTGGAGCGCAGGCCATCTGCTGGTGGGATTCCGCAACCCAGACCTGGGTAACGTACATCGTGGGCTTCTCCGACCCTACCTACAACTTTAACATACCTACGGGTTCTGCGGTATACGTGTGGACGACCGCGAGCGGGACCTTCACGGAATGAACAACAGGTGATGTGGGCGTGAGAATTAAGGGACAGAATAGTAGGGAAATCCTTTCGCTGATCGCAACGCTGCTGATCCTCGGGACATCCCTCTCCCTGGCCCTCCTCGGTAACGGCGGGGTAGCGCTCGCCAAGCCCCCTCCCAGCCCCTATTACGTGTACGGGTTCGTCGTTCTCAAGAACGGCACGCACATTTCCGGTGCCCAAGTCTACGTCAACGACACCACTGCGAACACCTCTCAAAGCACCGTCACGGACTCGCTCGGAGAGTACCAGGTCAGCAGCCTGACGAATTCGACGAACGGGGATCTAGTCACCGTAACGGCGAACTACTTTGGCGCCCATGGAACCAACAACACGACGGTCAACACCAAGTACCCTGGCAGCTGGTGCAACGTGACCCTTCTGGCGCAGAATCTCACGGTCGCGCTCTCCGTCACTCCCACCCCCGCGTACGTGAGCCAGAACGTGACCCTCACCGCCACCACCCGGGGTGGACTGCCCCCGTACTCCTATCTCTGGAATTTCGGGGACGGCTCCCCGTTGTTGACGACCTCCATCAATACCACCGTCCATGCCTACGCGAGCGCAGGGACCTTCCCCGCCAACGTGACCGTCACCGCTGCCGGGAACACCTCTGCCAATGCCACGAGCCCCGTCACGGTGCTCGCCATCCCATCGCTGACGATGGTCTGGTCGCCTCCCGCTCCCAAGGCAGGGCAGACGGTGAACTTCACCGCAGTGCTCTCCCCCGCCGGTGCGGGTTGGCGCTACTTCTTCACCTACGGAGATGGGAACAACTCCGGACTCACGGCCCCCGGCACCAATGTTGCTGGTCACGCCTACCAGCGTCCTGGCACCTATTCCTTCAACGTCACGGCCTTCAACGCGACGAGCAACTATCGGGTAGATTCCCCCATCTACTCCCTGACCGTGTCGGTGGGCTTCACGATCTCTCTCCTCCCGAATCCTTCCCCCAGCGAGGTCGGGGCCAACACCTCCTTCACGGCCACCGTCTCGGGATCGTCGACCGCACTCCAGTACCTCTTCTCCTTCGGTGACACGACCTCTCTCGGACCCACCTCCTCGGCCACGGTGCAGCATGTCTACACCGCCTCCGGGAACTACACCGTGAACGTCACCGGTACGAATGCGACCGGGATCTCCGCCAGCACGAGCCTCGTCCTCCCGGTGGTCCCCTCCGTGACGGTCGCTCTCGCCGCCTCTAAGGTCAGTGGCAATGCCCCGCTCACCACCGAGCTCGTGGCCACGGCAAAGGGCGGTTTCTCCCCTTACAGCTATCTCTTCAAGCTTGGGAGCACCGTCCTCAAGGTCCAGCCGGGCAACACCTTCAACGACACCCTCTCCGCCGCGGGGAGCTACACGTTCAGTGTCGTCGTCACCGACTTCTACAACGTCACGGCCACGAGCTCGGTCGTCGTGAAGGTGACCCAGGCACCTCCCCCGCCCACCTTGGTGGCAACGCTCACAGGGCCCTCCAACGGCAGCGCAGGCACCCCCCTCAGTTTCACCGTCAGTGCAACCGGGGGAGTCCCCGCCTACAAGTACACCTGGGACTTTGGAGATGGGACGCTGGTCGCGAACGGGCTGGCGAACGAGTCCCACACCTGGACCAGCGCCGGGACCTACACGATCTCCGTTTGGGTCAACGACTCCGCGGGAGCGAGCTACAAGGTGACGCACACCGTGACCATCACGACCTCCGCGCCCCAGCCGACCAATGTGATCGGAAGCTATCTGTGGCTCATTCTCCTCGTCCTACTCCTCCTCATCGTCCTCCTCGTCCTGCTGGTCGCGATCCGGCGCCGCAAGAAGGGCGAGCCTGAGGAGGCGATGTCGGCGCCGGCCCCTTCGGGCCCCACCGGACCCTCGGGGGTTCCCCCCTCGGAACTTGAGGCAGGAGTTGCCGCCGTCGCAGTGGGAAGCGCGGTTGCGGAAGCCCCTGCCGAGCCTCAACCCCCGGCGGCCGAGCCCGCCGCCGCGCCCGAAGAGCCCGTATCCTCACCCCCTGTAGAACCGGAAACATCCCCGGAGCCATCTACTTCCGAGCCGTCGGCTCCCGAAGCGGCTCCGGAGGCGCCCCCTTCTTCTGAGCCCTCCGTTGCTGACCCCGCCCCCGCTTCCCCGCCTCCCGAGAAGCTCAGCAAGCGAGAGCTCCGGAAGCGGCGCAGGATGGAGCGGCAAGCCCGCTACGCCGCGGCCGCAGGCGCCGTCTCAGGTATGACCACCGAAGCGGCCCCTGACGGGACCCCGTCCTCGGAGAACTCCGGTGGCGAGGGGAACTCGGATGATTCTTCCTCCGGGAACGCGTCGGAGTCCTCCGATGCCTCCTCGGGAGACACTCCTCCATCCGAAGAACAGTAACAGCCCCAGTCGACCGGAGCCTGACCTTCTCTCCGGGACGCGAACCTGCCCCCATGGGCAATCCTTCGGAAATCCACTTCAATTATCGAGGAACGTGACCCGAGTCGTCTTCGCGAGCTCCGACCCGCAACTTGGAAAGATCCCGCGTGAAGTCCTCAGGCCCATTGATGGCCATGACTTTTGCGGTGGGCG
Organism: Thermoplasmata archaeon; assembly: GCA_021809545.1. Taxonomy (GTDB): domain Archaea; phylum Thermoplasmatota; class Thermoplasmata; order Lutacidiplasmatales; family UBA184; genus JAJYEA01. The sequence goes on along the minus strand of JAKAYL010000002.1, from coordinate 24,516 downwards.
AGTCGGTCTGCGTTGGGAGATCCGGCACCGGAAACTTCACGGAATGAGCGGGGGGCCTCTTTCCGGTCGCCAAGGGCCCCTAATTGTCCTGTCCGCTCGACCCCCCCAATATATATCTTCCCTAGGTTTCCCCCGAAAGGAAGACCTATGGCCCGTAAGGTAGCTGACACCCAGAGCAAGCCCGTGGCGGCCCCCAAGAAGTTGCCCAACCTCATGACGGCCACCTTCCTCGGCTCCGAGGAGGAATTCGTCTGGGAAGGGCGTCCTTCCGGCTTCCTTTACTTCCCTCCTCCGCTGTTCTTCCTCTTCCTGGTGCTCGTTTACGACTTCCTCGTGTACGACTCCCTTTCCCGGGCCTTGAACGCACAGGTCTCGAGCTACCTTCCTACGATCCCGTCCTGGCTCAATTTTCTCGTCGGAGCGACGTCGGTCGAATCCTGGCAGGTCATCGTCGCACTGGTCCTCCTGCTGATCGCCATCCTGTTCCTTGCGGAGCGCTGGTTCCGGAGGGCCGCCACCGTGTACGCCCTGACGAACACCCGGTTCATCCGTCAGAAGGGGATCGTCTCCAAGGACTTTGATGAGGTTCAGCTCCGTCAGATCCGCGGGATCGAGGTCAAGCAATCCCTGGGGCAGAGGGCCCTTGGCTACGGGACCATCCGGTTGAGCGCGGAATCCGGCGCGGCGAACTCCCTCGGGAATGAGCTTTGGCCCGGCTTCCCCAAGCCGACGAAGTTCCAGAAGCTCGTGGAAGACAACCAGGAACGCCTCGCGGGAGTGACGCGTCCCCAGCCGACTCCTGCTCCCACGTCTCGGTGATCTCCGGGGATGGCCGACGATTTTGACGTCATCGTAGTTGGCGCGGGGCTGGCGGGGAGCGCCGCCGCGCTCCGGCTTGCTAAGGGAGGAGCGAATGTCCTCCTGATCGAACGCGGGGAAGAACCCGGCGCGAAGAATCTTTCCGGGGGAATTCTCTGGGGTCACGATCTGGATGCGTTGGTCCCGAAATGGCGGGAGGAGATGCCCCTCGAGCGGCACATCGTCTCCAAGCGCTTCGGCTTTCTGACCCCGGACCGGGCGCTCTCCTTCGAGTACGAGGATGCGGACTGGGCGAAGCCGCCGTACAACGCCCACAGCGTCCTGAGGGCGCGCACGGACTCCTGGCTCGCCAAGAAAGCGGAGGAGGCGGGGGCGACGGTCATCAGCCAGGTCCCCGTCGAGAAGCTCAATATCGAGAACGGCCGCGTGCACGGCGTCGTGCAGGGAGGGGAGGTAGTCGGGGCCCCGCTCACGATCATCTGTGACGGCACGAACTCCCGCATCACCCTGGGCACCTTCATCCGCAAGCGGCCGCGCCTGGACGAGCACCACACCGAGCTCGGCGTCAAGGAGGTCTTCAAGCTCTCCCGGGAAGCGATCGACGACCGGTTCCAGGTCGCCCCCGGTAGCGGCCGGGCCCAGGAGTGGGTCCTAGGCTTCCTGCCCCCGGGCATCATGGCCGGAGGCTTCCTGTACACGAACGCCGACACTCTCTCCTTGGGCATCATCGTGAACATCGCCTCGCTCAAGGGACAGAAACTGGCCTCGCACGACCTCATAGAGCGGTTCAAGTCCCATCCCGCGATCGCCCCCTACCTCCGGGGCGCCGAACTGGTGGAGTATGGGGCGAAGCTCATCGCCGACGGGCAAGCGAGCGCTCCCGATCTCCTCTGGGGGGACGGGTTCCTTGTGGCCGGAGACGCCGCGGGTTTCGTCTTCTCCAACGGGATCCTCATCCAGGGGATGAACTACGCCATCCGCAGCGGGATCTTGGCCGCCGACACGGGGCTCGAAGCCCAAAAGAAGAAGGATTTCTCCGCCGCCACCCTTGCTTCGTACGGGACGCGCCTCGAGGAGGCCAGCATCCTACCCGACTTCCGGAAGTTCCGGAAGGTGGGGAAGGTCAAGTGGAACGAGCGCATCTACACGCAGTACCCGGCGGTCATGACCCAGGCGTTCCACGATATGATGACGGAGAAGAGCCAGCCGAAGCTCCACACGGGCGAGATCGTGAAGAAGGCCGTCGCCCGGGGCAAGGTCGGCCGGATCCGCATGCTGCGCGACCTCTACGCGGCCTACAAGGAGCTTTGAACCCCCTCCGGGAGGACCGGCAGCGGTCCTGGGACGCCGCGTCCAAGGAAATGTCCGGCTGCCTCCGTTGCCACCTCTCCCGATCCCGGAACCACGTCGTGATCTACCGGGGAAGTCCGACACCCAAGCTCCTCTTCCTCGGAGAAGCTCCGGGGGCCGAGGAGGACCGGCTCGGTGTCCCCTTCGTCGGGCGTGCGGGGAAGACGCTCTCCGCGGCCATAGCCCGCCTCGGCCTCACCGAGGACGAGTACGGGATCACCAACGTGATCATGTGCCGGCCCGAAGCGAACGTCTTCGACCGGAAGGCCGCCACGGCGTGCACCGATTGGCTCCGACTGAAGCTCCATCTGCTCGACCCCCGGTTTGTCGTGACGTTGGGCGACAACGCCCTCCACGCACTCCTTCCCGAGGTCGGACGGGTGACGGAGGTTGCGGGTTCCCTTCTTTCCTGGGAGCAGCGCCCGCTCGTGCCCCTGCTCCATCCGGCCGCGACCTTCCGACGTAAGGCGTACGCCGAGCGCTGGCAGTCGGACCTCTCCCGGCTCGCCGATTGGTTGGGAAAGTCGGGCCGCCCTTGGTCTAGTTGAAATAGATTCGACGATTGGGCACCTCACCGTGGAAGACGAACCTACTCCAGCGCCTGATGAGGGGAAGTCCCCCGAGAAGAAGGAGGAGGAAGCGCCCGTCCAGACCGAGACCACCGTCGATGGTGGGGAGGGCGTCGGCCGGTTCCCGCTCCCTCGCAGGGACAAGGGACAGATCTATGCCATCGCCAACCAGCTCCTGGGCGCGGGAAGGATCCGGGTCGTTTGTGAGGACAACGTCTCCCGCATGGGCCGAATCACCGGACGTCTCAAGAAGAAGATGTGGATCCGCGAGGGGGACCTCCTCGTCGTCAGCCCCTGGGAGTTCCAGTCCGGCAAGGCCGACATCATGTTCCGCTATACACGCACCCAGGCGGCGTACCTGAGCCGGAGAAAGCTTCTCCCCCAGACGATGGACGTCTTCGGCCAGGTTCCTCTCGAGGGAGATGCGGGGGCCAAACGCGCATAATGCGGCCGTACGGGCTCGCTGACGTCGCCGTCCTCGAGGCGAACGCGGTCGCCCGGGGGGCGACCATTGACAACCTGATGGACCACGCGGGGCGTGCCGTCGCCGAGGAAGCGGCCAAGCATGCCCGGGCTCCTCCCGAGGGTCGGATCGGGATCGTTTGCGGAGGGGGCAATAACGGGGGCGACGGGTTCGCCGCCGCTCTCTACCTCCGTAGCAAGGGCTACGCCGTCGATCTATGGCTCATCGTCCACCGGCGTGATATCCGCACCCGGGCGGCCCGGCGCCGCTTCGAGATGATCGTGGACTTCCCCGGGATCAACATCGGGGTTCCCGACGTCTCGAAGCTCAAGGAGTTGGACGTCGTCGTCGATGCCATGATCGGGACCGGGGGGAGGGATGAGCTCCGGGAGCCGTATCTCTCCGCCGTGAAAGCGATCCGGGAGTCCGGGGTCGACGTGCTCTCGGTGGATCTTCCGACCGGTCTGGGCACTTCCACCGCGCTCCGTCCCCGGTGGACGGTCGCGCTCGAGGTTCCGAAGGAAGGCATGACCCACGCCGATGTAGGGGAGGTCGTGATCCGTTCCATCGGGTTCCCCAGGGAATCTCTCGAGGAGACCGGTCCTGGGGAGTACCTCTTCTTTCCCCGACCCGGGAAGTCGACCTCGAAGGGGGACAGCGGCCGGCTCGTGGTCGTCGGGGGCGGGCCCTACACCGGGGCTCCCGCGCTGGCGGCCCTTTCCGCTCTCTCCGCGGGTGTCGACATGGTGTTCGTCGTGGCGCCCGAGCCGGCGGCCACGATCATCCGCGGATATTCGCCGGATCTCATCGTCCGGAGCGTCGGCCGGGACGGGACCTTTTCCGCCGGAGATTCGGACGAGCTCTGGAAGACCGTGGAGAGCCTTCACCCCGACGCACTCCTAGTCGGGAACGGCGCCGGTTTCGACCACGGTACGGTCCAGGCGTTCTCGGCGCTCCTCGAGCGGAGCCTTCCTCGGATCCCCGTGGTGCTCGACGCCGACGGCACCCGGCTCGCCGCGATCCGGGAGACCCGTCCCCTGTTTGGGGACGTCCACGAGAAGCTCCTCCTCACCCCTAACCGTCGCGAGCTCTACCGCATCGTCGGCTACGACGTTTCGGTGAAGCGGATCGAGCGCCGGGAGCAACTCAGCAAGCTTGCCCACCAGTTGGGGGCCACGCTGCTCTACAAGAGCGACATCGACGTCATCACGGACGGTCACGACCTCCGGGAGAACACGACCCATCACCCCTCGCTCGTCGTGGGGGGTGCGGGGGACGTCCTTTCGGGCCTCGCCGCTTCGCTCATGGCCCGCCGGTTGACCGCCTTCCAGGCGGCTCGCCTGAGCTCCTACTGGATCGGCCACGCCTCCCTAGGGCTCTTTGAAAAGCAGAGCTACGGGATCCGGGCCTCGGACATCCTCTCTCAGTTGCCGTTGGCTCTCAAGGAGGGCCTGTCTTGGGTGGACGGCTATCTGGCGGGGAAGCCTCCTCATCTTCCGAATCTCGCCCCCCATGCCGGCTCTGAAGCTTATCCCGAAGACGTCGGTAGGTCCAGGGAAGAACCTGGGGAATAGCGATGATCGCCAGGATCGAGACGGCAAGATAGACCCACGTCTGGGATGGCACTTCGCCGCTGTTCCCCTCCAGCCACAGTTTCAGCGCCCCGAACCAGGGGATCATCCCCCGGGCCACGCCCTCGATCCAGCTGGGCTGCACCAGGCAGGAGATGAGGCATCCCCCTTGCTGATCGTATTCCCCCGAAGCGGGGTTCGAACCGTAGTTGATGTTGTTGTCCCCCATCGTGATGTACCCCGAGTAGGTCTCCCGTTGCTGAATCAGGGCGTTGAGATTGATGTCGACCGTGACCCCCTGCCAGCCGACCCCGTAGAGGACGAGCTGGCCGAGCTCGGGTTCCGACGGGTAGGTCGGGCACGTACGCACTCCCACGGGATTGATCACCACATACTGGGTGGGACAATTCAGCGCAAAGACCGAAGGGAAGGAGTATCCCGAGGCCCCGTCGTACTGGAGGTAAACGATGGCCCGGTGGATGACAGGGGTGGTGCTCAGGACGTCCCCTAGGGCATCGTGGGGGATGTAGAGCAGGACGTTCCCGTACTCCCCATAGGTCGAGAAACCGTTGACCTCACCCTCCACGTAGGTCGTCAGATCCTGGGTGTTGACCTCGTGCTTGACAAGGACGATGTCCCCCGTGTTGATGATGCCGGGCACATCGTTGTACCCGTGCTGCATGCTCTGGGATTCGATGACCACCATCGGCGGCCAGGTGCCGGTGTAGGCGAAGAGCGAGGTCACGATCAGGAGGATGACGGCGACGGCCACGAGGGGCTCGAAGAGGGGCGACTTCATGATGCGCCGCATCCGTTCCCTGCGATTGTGGCTGCGGGAGCTGAGATACTCCCCCTTTGACCGGGGCGACTTGGTCTGTGTCATTTCGAAGAAAGTCCCATCTTCTCCAACAGACGGAGATAATCCTCATCCGAGACCCACTCCACCTTCAGGTACTCCTGGAGGAAGGGGGTGGTGGCCCCCAGCCGCCGGGCCTCGTCAATCACGAACTGGTAGGCCTCGAGTTCCGTGGGCCGGTCCACGTAATCATACTCCTGGTCCCAGAGTGAGAGCCCCCGGTGACGCTGGGTGATGTGGCAGAGCTCGTGGAGGATGTCGAGGTAGAGCAGGATCTCGGGGCTCTCGACCAGGTGGTTCCTGCCCACGACGATCACGTCCTTCCCCCCGGAGAAGACGGGAGTCCATCCTTCCCTTCGTCCCCCAATCTCCTTCTCGGTGGCGGGAGCAACGTACATCCAGACGTCCGCGGCGACCACTTCGATCTCCGACTTCGCGAGTTCGGCCGTTCCTCGGGGATCCTTCTGGGCCACGGCCCGGAACGCTGGGATATCCTCGAGTCCGGGAAACACCGACCGGAGGGGATGCCTCCCCTCCTCGAGCTTCCGGTTCACGGCGAATTCCTTCGGTGGCTGGTTGACCGCCCTTCTTCCTTTGGGCACGTCTCACCGAATACACAGGGGAAGTTAATCTTTCGTAGTTGCGAAGAGGAACCTTCTCCCTGAAAACCTCCCCGGCGCGGAGGCCGTGGTCCGTGTTCTGTTTGTGAACACTTACTTAGTTTCTTCACAAACAGTCCGCTTAAATACCGTTCGGGGTCTTTCTCGGGGGAAGTTCCCGTGAGCACATCTCCCGCAGAGTGGCAAATCTTCGTACTCGGAGCGTTCGCGGGGTTCACGATCTTTCTGGGACTGCCGCTGGCCCGGGCCCGGGGGTTATCGGACCGCACGCGTGCCGCCCTCTCTGCCCTGGCCGTCGGGATCCTCCTGTTCCTCTTCGTTGACGTCCTCTCGAACGCCCATGAGATCGTCGCCAGCGGGGTTGTGACCGGATCTTTCTCCGCGAGCGCCGGAGCAGCCCTGGATCTGGTCGTCCTGCTCGTGGGTTTCTCCGGGGGCGTTCTCTCCCTCCTCTACTTCGAGAAGCTCTTCACTCGCCGGGTCCGGGCCGCCGCAGGGGACGCAACCCAGGGGAATGGTGCGCTCCAGCCCTTGCACCTCTCCACGATCATCGCCGTCGGGATCGGGATGCACAATCTCTCGGAGGGTCTCGCCATCGGGGCCTCGTATGCCGCGGGACTTCCCCTCGCGATCGTGCTGGTGATCGGCTTCGCCGCACACAACTCGACCGAGGGTTTCGGGATCCTGGCCCCGGGGATGATGGCCGGGAGCCGGTATTCCCTCCGCCGGATCTTTGCCCTGGGCCTCATCGGGGGGGGCCCGACGTTCGTGGGCACGCTGGTCGGTAGCCTCTACTCCTCGGACGTACTTTCCGTGCTCTTCTACGGGCTTGCGGCCGGGGCCATCCTCTACGTGGTGCTCCAGATGTCCCGGCCCATGCTGGCTCCGGCCACGCGCGACGTTGTGATCCTTTTCGTGGTCGTCGGGTTCATCCTGGGGGTCCTCACGGACTTCCTGGTGACGCTCGGCGGGGCTTGAACGGTTTCCTAGCCGTAATGAGCCACTGGAGGGACTTGAACCCTCGGCCTGCTGATTACGAATCAGCTGCTCTGCCAACTGAGCTACAGTGGCGCCTCGTCCCCAGCGCAAACGCAAAGCGTATTTAGCGAGAAAGGGACCGATGGGTCCCTGGGTGAAGAGGTCTCCGCTACGAAAGCCTTTAAAGGGCAACCCAAATGGAGCCCCTGGTGCTTTGACCGATGGCTAAGCGGAACATAGAGGCAGAGCCTCTGAAGATTGGATACATCGAGGACCGACCCGTAGAGCTTGTCGAGCGGAAAGGTATCGGCCACCCCGACAGCATCTGCGACGGAATCTCCGAGTCGGTGAGCCGAGCCCTGTCCCGTATGTACAAGGACCGCTTTGGGCGCATCCTCCATCATAACACCGATGAAACGCACGTCATCGGGGGCGAGGCAGAACCCGCCTTCGGCGGCGGCAAGATCATCTCCCCGGCCACGGTCGTACTCGTCGGCCGAGCCACGACGAAGGTCGACGGAGAATCCCTCCCCTACAAGGAGGTCGCCATGAAGGCGGCCACCGACTATCTCAAGAGCGTCGTTTCTCACGTGGATGTTGAGAAGGACCTCAAGCTCGAGTGCCGGCTGGGCCAAGGGTCCGTCGACCTCCGCGGGGTCTTTGCGGGCGAGGGGATCCTTGCCAACGACACTTCCTTCGGCTGCGGGTTTGCCCCTTTCTCCGAGACCGAGACTCTGGTGCTGCAGACCGAGAAATTCCTCACCACGGAGTACAAGAAGAAGCTCCCGGCGCTGGGGGAAGACGTCAAGGTCATGGGTTGCCGCCGCGGCAACAAGATCACCCTCACGATCGCCGCCGCCCTGGTGGGTGGCGAGCTCAAGGACCCGAAAGAGTATCACAGCGTAAAGGAGGAGATCGCCCAGAAGGTCCTCGACAACGCGGCCAAGATCGCAAAGCGCCAGGTCGCCGTGAACGTGAACACCGGTGACGATGAGAAGCGCGGGGTCTACTACCTCACGGTGACCGGACTCTCCATGGAGAACGGGGACGATGGATCCACCGGCCGCGGCAACCGCGCCAACGGTCTCATCACTCCCTACCGTCCGATGAGCCTCGAGGCGGCGAGCGGGAAGAACCCCGTGAACCACGTCGGGAAGATCTACAATGTCCTCGCCAACCAGATCTCGGCCGACATCGTGAAGGAAGCCGCCGGGAACATCAAGGAGGTCCATACCCGGATCCTCTCCCAGATCGGGAAGCCGGTGGACCAGCCCCAGATTGCCACCCTGAGCATCCTCCCTGCCGACGGTGTATCCGACGAGAAGGTCCGGAAGAACGCGGAGGCCGTTGCCGACGCCTGGCTCGCCAAGGCGAACACGGTCCCCGAACTGCTCCTCACGGGGAAGTTCACCACGTTCTAGACGAACCCCCTAGGGGACGGCCCCTGGGCCGTTCCCTGGGAACCCTTCCTCGCGCGTAACGGGTCCGTTCCGGTTCCCGAGATGGGGTCCGGTGTGCTACGAGCGAGTTGTCAGGCGAGCGCGTTGTGGTGGTTGGGATCCGCACTTTGATGCGCTCCTGAGCAGAGTGGGAGGGCAGGTCTGACGTGCCCCCTATCCTGCTCAGGTGATCATTTCGTCCGATTGGGTCTCTGATCTGTGCGTTCGCAGCTAAGCTGCCGTGGCAGGCCCTGCAGGTCCCCGGGGAAGACGCTTCCCGGGTCCGTGGGTGGTTTCCCTATCGCCCCTAGCTTCCGGGCTCGTGGCGCCCCGCGTACTTCCCCCACTCCTTGGAGACCGGGTCACCCGAAGGAGCGGGGGCACAAGAGAGGTTCCGGAACGGAGTCTCACCCTTGGGGTGGGGGCGGGGGTGGCCCCTGTTGCCAGCCGGGCTGGGCGGGGTAGCCGGGAGAGGGTGGGGCCCAGGACTGGACCTGCGGGGGCGGCTGCGGGGGGCGTGTGCGTCCCCGGCGGATCACCACCGCAACCACGACGATGGCCACGATGAGGACGACCAGCAGGAGGAGGAAGATGGTGCTCGGCAGGCCCAGGATGGTGCCGGAGTTGTTGCTCGAAGCGGCCGTGACGCTCAACGCCATAGAGAGGGTCTTCGATTGGCCGGAGCTATCCGAGACCACGATGATCACAGTGAAGTTCCCTGCCTGGGACGGAGTGCAGGAGAGCGAGTTCGTGTTCGAGCTCGTGCAGCCTTGCGGGAGCCCCGTGTAGCTGTAGCTGTAGGGAGACTGTCCCCCCGAGGCGCTCACAGTGATGACCGTGGTGGAGCCCGCCGCGACCGGGTTGACGGAGGGGGTGGCCGAGGCCGCGAGTTGGGAGTAGGAGTCCACTGTCAGCGTGGTCGAGGATGCGGCCCGTCCGCCCGCGGTGTCCGAAACGTAGACCGAGACCGTGAATCTCCCGCTCTGGGCCGGGGAGCACGCGAGCGTGGCCCGGTTCGAAGACAAACATCCGCTGGGGAGCCCGGTGTAGGAGTACGAGTAGGGGGCAGTCCCTCCGGTGGCGGACACCGAGAACGTGACCTGGGAGTTGAGGTACGCTGTGCTCGGGCTCACTCCGAACGAGGAGATCAAGATCCCTCCACTGGCCGAGGTGACCGAAATGGTGGCGGCCGCGGAAGTCCAGAGCGACTTCGAGTCCGTGACCTTCGCCACCACCGTGTAGTTCCCAGCGGCGGTCGGGACGCAGGAGAACGAGGCAGCGTTCGTGGAGACGCAGCCCGCCGGGAGCCCGGTGTACGCGTAGGTGTAGGGTGCCGTTCCCCCGGATGCGAAGACCGAGAAGCTTACGCTTGCTCCCAGCACTACGCTCGAGGGGGAGGCGGTGAAGGAGCTGATCACGGGGGAGCCGGGTGCGTTCGTCACAGCAACCGTGGTCGTCTGGGTCGCCAACTGGCCCGCGGGGTCCGTGATCGAGACCGTCACCGTGAAGTTTCCGATCCCCGCCGGTGTGCAGGCGAAGGAGGCGAGGTCCTGGGAAGTGCATCCCGAGGGGAGTCCCGTATAGTTGTAGGTGTAGGGTTGTGTTCCGCCGCTCGCAGAGACCGAGAGGGTCGTGCTCTGTCCCAGTTGGATGCTCGCCGGCGAGGCCGAGAAACTGGAGATCAGGAGGGCGGGCGGTTGGTTCACCGTGAGGGTCGTCGACTGGGACGCCGTGAGAGACTTGCTGTCCGTGACCGTCACCGTGACGGTGAACGCACCGGAGACCGTCGGGGTACAGACCAGGTTCGCCAGATTCTGGCTGCTGCAGCCTGTGGGAAGCCCGACATAGTTGTAGGTGTAGGGTGCCGTCCCTCCGGTCACGGTCGCGTTGAGGTAGCTGGTCGACCCCAGGGTGATGATCGCGGGGCTCGCCAGGAAGGCGGTCACGACGGGACCCGGGGGCTGCGTGACGGAGAGCGTGGTCGTCGAGGTGGCCGACTTCGAGTTCGCATCGGTGACGGTAACCGTGGTCGAGAAGTTACCGGCCGCGGTGGGGGTACAGTTCAGGGTGGCCGAGTTGGCTGTGGTGCACCCCGTTGGGAGCCCGGCATAGGCGTAGGCAAGGGGCGCGGTACCGCCCGATGCGGTAACGGTGTAGACCGCAGTGCTCCCCAGGGTGACGGGGTTAGGGGAGACGATGAAGCTCGAGATGGTGGGTCCCGTGACTCCGGCCGGACCCACGGTGATAGTGGTCGTGGCCGTGGTCGAATGTGCTGCGGTATCCGTGACGTTCACGGTCACCGTGTAGTTCCCTTGGGCCGTGGGGGTGCAGCTCAGGGAAACCTGGTTTGCGGTAGTGCATCCCGTGGGGAGTCCCGTGTAGGAATAGGTGTACGTGCCGCTCCCTCCGGAAGCCGAGGTAGCTATGGTCGTGGTCGACCCCAAAGCGATCGATGAAGGGGTGGCTGTAAGCGTCGCCGCGAGGGGGGAGGAGCCGCTGCCAACCGTGAAAGTGTAGCTCGTAACATTCTCGTTCAGTTGGTCGACGACCGTGTTGCTGTGGGGGGTCCACGCATTGGCGAAGGCGCTGCCCGGGACCGCGCTTACGTCGTGCACGTAGAATGTGTAGTTGCCATTCGCGGGAGGCGTGAAGGCCAGTTGCATCGAGTACGTCGTGCCCGCGGCCCAGGCGTTGGCGTGGGCCTCGACGATCGGGTACCCTGCGGAGAGGGAGCAGAGCGAGTAGCATCCGGCAACCACAGATCCGGTTCCGAGGACCGTGGGAGTCACGGGGAACGTGCTCGAGACGACCGAAAGAGAGGCCAGCGACGGGTTGGAGGGGAACTCGACGGAGACGTTGGCCCATCCGGCGGGGGCCGCGCTATCTGTCGCATTCACGAAGATGTTCTCCGTCCCGCCGGCCGCTACCGTGGGTGCGAAGCTCGTGGTGAAGGAGGGAACCGCCTTGGCAGGCTCTGTCGGAAGAACGCAGGCGTTGGCCGAGTTGGACCATTCCGGCTGGATATAGAAGGGGCGGACGTCCTGGAGGATGTTCGCCATGTCGTCGTACCCGGGCGCCGGGGGAAACACCCAGGCGCAAAGGTCACCGATCTCGGCTCCCCCGTTCCCGGAATCCGTCCAGCCGGTCGAGGGCTCGGGATCCGTGATGCTCTCCATGAATTCGTGAGAAGCCACATTCATCTCCCAGTCGGCGTACTGGTCCCCGTTCGCCCCGTAAGGATACGTGGTATCCACATAGGTGGAGCAGCTGGTGAGCAGTGTTCCGACATCGGGCATCTCCGCGTAAATGAAGGTGTTGGCGCCCGAGGTGAAGGAGTTGTGGTACGCACAGTATGCTGCGTACCCAGACGGGGCGTTCGCCGAGCACCCACCGCTCTGTCCGGGACTGTTGAAGCACTGGATAATGTTGAGGGGGGTAAAGACGAAGTACTCCGTGTTGGAGCCCGTCGGGGTCCCGTAGGTGGACTGCACGCTCGACACCTCGCTCTGGACATTTGCGTCCGAGAGCGGCGAAGTGACGGAATTGCACGTACCGCAAGGGAATGCATTCGTCATGACGACGCTCTTGAGCAGGGTAACGGTGGTACCCGGAGCGCCAGAAGAGTCGGTATACTGCTGGGCGATGCTCATCCAGCCACTGCCGGTGGAATTGATGAAGAAGCCTTTCATCACCTGCTCGAACATCGCGTCCGAAGCGCTGATCGTCGATGTGTCGGTCGAATCAAAGCTGTAGCCGGACGGCAGCCAGAAGACGATGACGACTTGGGGATTGTGCATGACGGGTCCACCGCCCGAGGCAAGCGAGCAGGGAGGGGTGTATCCGGAATTGCACCCGGTGGTGTTGTACGTGATCGCCTTCGAGTTCGCTGGTCTGATCGGCATGAAGTGGGCGTGAGGTGCCGAAGGGATCGACCAGGGAGCCTGGGCCGAGAGCTTCGTGGACGACGCCGAGGACTTGGCCGAGAAGACTCCCGAGGAGACGCTCGCGTAGGCGGGGGAGAATGCCATGAGGACGACCACCAAGAGCGCCAGGGCCACCAGATATCCCGCCGCTTTTCGCTCCGTCCGTGCGGGCAGTGACGTTCCTTCTTGCGCGTTCCGTCGATTCCTCCGGAAAAACATGGCGTGCCGCGACATATCACGACTATTTAGCCATTTCCCCTCAAAGAATAAGTGGTTATATCCCGGTCCGCTCCTCCCCCCCAGGGCAACCTAGAGGGACCGATGGCGGGGCGTGAGGTCTTCGTCTGTCAGGGCATGAACTCGGCCACATCGACCTGTCAGGTACTGGCGGTGGAGCTGTTCGCCACAGTTCCTTGGGTCGGCCTTTCGACCCATCCAAGCCCTCCGCGGGCCACCCAAGCCGCCGATCATTCCCCTGGTCTGCACGTAGAACATCGAGCCAGGGACCGCCCGCACGATCCCGACACCAAAGTATCGGCTCCGCGGGAAGGTCCGGGGGGTGGCTTTTGGCCGTCAGGAAGATGTGGGGAGGCTGAAGTGGGAGCACCTTCGCCGAGTCGCGTGACCCGGTGTCCTATCCGGTCCGGACGGCGCTCGTCAAGAGGTGGCCTCCCGCGGTCCGAAGGGAAGCGTTCCGTCCCGCGCGGTTCTCCCACCGGAGCAGCCTTTCCAGGTTGCCGGGGCCGGCACTTGCGATCGCTCGGACGAGATCCGGATCCCCACCCGTGAGCGGTGCCGCGACGAGCTGGTCCTGGACGCGGAACCCTTCCTCTTCCAGATAATCGGTAATCTCCTTCGCTCCGAAGAACGCGAACTTTTCTCCAGGCTTCCCGAAGTCCGAGGGCACCGGCACCGCCTGGAACCCGTCTTGGAGCAGTTCCGGCAGGGTCTCCGCGGGGTCGCTTCGCAACAATCGGACCCAGCGGCTCGGTCCCGTCCTCTCGACGAATCGCGGAACGCGGGAGATAGGGGACACCGTCTCGATCACGACCACTCCGTTCGAGGTAACGCACCGGAGGAGTTCCTCGAGCACGAGTTCCGCCTTCTTTTCCGCGAACCCCACAACGTTCCCGAGGGCCACGACCAGTTGGAACGTCTCCGCCGGGAAGGGAAGGACGCCGGCATCTCCCTGGACCAAGGAACTCCTCGTGACCGCGAGGTCTCGGATCCCTCGGAGTCTCCGCCGCGCCTCCCGCAGCATTACGGAGGAGGCATCGAGCACGACGGTCTCCCGGGATCCTTGGATCAGGATCGGAGAGAACCGCCCCGGGCCGGAACCCACTTCGAGGGTACGGGGAAAAGGGGTTCGACGCCGCCGCAGTACCGCCCCCAGGAAGATCTCCCTTGTCCTTCGGAGAAGCTCCCTCTGGGGCGTCCCCTCGTAGCGGAGCCACTCCCGCCGGGCCCGGTACCGGTCCGCTTCCAGGAAGCGCTCCGGGACAGTACGCTGGGGGGCTGGGGGCTCTCGCATCTTTCGTTCTCTCCCGAGACTTCACCAGTTTATAGGGGGGCGGAGTGCGGGACGAAAGCAATCCCACCTGGGAGGAAAGGGGTCCAGGTCCTCCGGGGTCGGGTCGGTTCCCGTGGGCAGCGCTCACCTGCATAGTCAAATACCCCGGCAGGATGGGTGCGTTACCTACTGGGTGATAAGGGCGTGCTGGTAATTGGTGGTAGTGCATCCACTTCCCTGGCTGAGAGCATTTCGCGGGAACTTGGCAATTGTCCCTTCACGCTTCCCTTCCGGAAGCGGTTCCCTGACGGGGAGCTCTATGTCCGGATCGGAGGGAGGTTCGAAGGGGAAGACGTCGTCCTGGTGCAGTCCACCCGTCGGGACGAGGAGATACTCGAGCTCTTCTTGCTGGAGGATGCGGTCCGTGAGGGTGGGGCCAAAAGCCTCTGTCTCGTGCTTCCCTATTTCGGGTACTCCCGGCAGGACCGACGTTTCTTCCCTGGGGAAGCGGTCAGCGCCCGCGCAATGGCCCGCCGTCTCGAGGTCGACGCAGACATGGTGATCACAGTAGACCTCCACAGCCCCTTCAACCGGGACATCTTCACGAAGCCGATGCGGGAAGTCAGCGGGGTCCCGGCCATCGCCCGTCTCTTGCGCCGCCGGCCCGTCGACGTGATCGTATCCCCGGACAAGGGCGCGGTCGAACGCTGCCAGAGGATGGCGAACCTCCTGCACAAACCCTGGCTCTCCCTCCAGAAGAAGCGGATCGACAGCGAGCATGTCGAGATCTCCCTCCCGGACGACGCCATGGACCTCACCGGCAAGCACGTGGCCATCCTGGACGATGTGATCTCCACAGGCGGGACCATCGTGGAGAGCGCCCAGCTCCTGAAGAAGATGGGCGCCGAGAACGTGATCGCGGCCTGCACCCATGGACTCTTCCTTAAGGATGCTTTCGAGAGGATCAAAGGGGTCGCGAGCGACATTCTCTCCACCGACACCCTGGAGAACGCGGCGGAGCGGGGCTCCGTGGCTCCCGACATAGCGGCCATCCTCAAGGAGCGTTTGGTGGTTGGTCATGGCAGTCCCTGAGGACAACGGCCTCGAATACGAGCTCCATCAGCTCATCCAGCGGCATGCCCAGCTCAGGGAGGAATTGGAGGGCCAACTTTCTCGGGTCCGGGACGTGGAGGAGCGTTTTCTCAGCCTGCGACCGGAGGCACCCGCCGACGAAGGTACCCGCAGCGAGCTCCGGCGGCGCATGGTCCTCGCCAAGCCTTGGAGGGACGAGCTGAACGTCACGTACCGGGCCATCCTTGCCACCGCGGGGGAACTCGACCGAATCACCAACCGGATCCATCAGATTCAGAACTATATCGCGGGCCGGTTTGCCCGGAGGTGATCTCTACGCCCTCTCGTAGCTTGCTCCCTGCAAAGGAGTATTCTGGGGACCTTGAGGGGCCCCTCGTCCTACTTGCGCACGCTCTCCGTCGCAAAGGAGAGGCCGTCCCCGTGGGCTGGGTCGAGGACACGGTGGAGAGCCTCCGTTCGGGTAGGATGCTCGCCCTCATCTCCGCGGTCGACGGGAGGGTCGGCGGACTCCTCATTCACACGACGCGGCGGGGTCGAGCGTTCACCCACCTCTTCCTCACCTCCGTCGGCGATCCGGAACTCGACGCCCTCCCACTGATCCGGTCCCTGATCGCCACCTATTCCGAGAACCTCCGTAGGATCGACCTCACTTTTTCCGCCGTCCTGGCCCGGACCGAAGAGGAGATCCGCCGTCAATTCCCCACCTGGGGGTTACCTTTCCGATTCCTCGAGCGTCAGCGTATGTCCCGGACGTTGGACTCGGCCACACCCCCTCCCCAGCCCCCCCTTCCTTCGGGCTTCCGCTTCGGCTCCGCCACGGATTTCCCGGTAAGCCTGCTGGCGGCCGTGGATTTCTCGGCATTCGAGGACAGCCCCGATCGAGGGCTCGTGGCCGAATCCGTGGAGGAGGACGAGCGCATCCTGACCGACATCTTGGCCGGGGAGCTCAGCCCTTTCCTCAAGGATGGCTCCCCTTCCGTGATCCAAGTCTTCGATGGGGGAGGGGAGAGCCTCCTGGGTTTCGTGCTCTCCGTGGAACTCACCCCTGGGAACGCGCTCATCGTGGACGTGGCCCTCCTATTGGAAAGCCGCGGCCGGGGGGTGGGATACGCTCTCCTTTCCCGTGCCCTGCGTGGCCTCCTCGCCCGGGGGATCCGGGAGGTCGCTCTGTGGGTCACCTTGGAAAACGTTGCGGCCATCCATCTATACGAGAAGGCGGGCTTCCGGGTCATCCAGAAGGAGCCCATCTACATCTGGGAGGCTTCCCGCTGAATCTTGGGTACGTCCCATGCCCTCTCGAAAGAAACGAGTAATCATCGTAGGGACCGGCATCGCCGGGCTCTTCGTCGCCCTGCGCGCCTACGAAGCGGGCCTGACCCCCCTCCTCATCACCAAGTCCTCTCTGCGAGAATCCAACACCCTCTATGCCCAGGGAGGCATTGCGGCAGCGGTAGGGACGAAAGACTCCCCCCGTCTCCATTTTTGGGACACGGTTAGGGCGGGCGCGGGTCTGGTCGACCGGAAAGCGGCCTGGATCCTGGCCAACGAGGCTCCGAAGCGAATCGGAGACCTTGTCCGCTTCGGTGTGCCGTTCGACACGGTTGATGGTCAGGTGGCGCTGGGGCGGGAGGCTGCCCACTCCATGTCCCGGGTGTTGCATTCGGGGGGAGACGCCACGGGGCGCCAGATCGAGGAGACGCTCCAAAGGTGTGTCGAGGATCGATCCATCGAGGTGCAGGAGGGGCGCACAATGATTGCCATTCTCTCCTCGAAAGGACGAGTGAGGGGTCTTGCTGTCCGGGGAAAGCGAGGGGAAGTGACCCTGGAGTCCGACCAGGTCGTCCTTGCGACCGGTGGAGGAGGGCGGCTGTTCCGAGAATCGTCCAACCCGGAAGTGGCGACGGGGGAGGGGGTGGCGATCGCTCTCAACGCTGGGGCGGCCGTGCGGGACATGGAGTTCATCCAGTTCCACCCTACGGTCTACTATGGCCCCGGTCGACCCCGCTTCCTCATCACCGAAGCGCTGCGAGGCGAAGGGGCGCTCCTCCGGGATTCTCAAGGGAAGGCTTTCCTGCGAAGTTACCACCCCATGGCCGAGTTAGCGCCCAGGGACATCGTCGCCCGGGCCATCGTGACCCACATGGAGAAGCTCGGAGACCCGGTCGTCTACCTCGATGCCACTTCCATCCCCGTGGAGCGGCTCCGAAATCGGTTTCCCACGGTCTACTCTTTCCTAGAAGGCGCCGGTCTCCGGCTGGAAAAGGACCTCATCCCGGTGACGCCGGTCGCGCACTACATGGTGGGTGGGGTAGCGACCAGCTTGGACGGCGAGACCTCGGTCCGGGGGCTCTATGCCTGTGGCGAGGTCACTTCCACCGGGGTCCACGGCGCCAATCGGTTGGCCAGCAATTCTCTCATGGAGGGGCTTGTCTTCGGAGAGCGTCTGGTGCGGGTTCTCTCGAGCGGGCGTCCCTGGGGTTCGGTAGGTGGCAGTATTCCCACCCGTCGTTTCTCCCTCCCTTTCCCCCGTGGGTCCTCGTTGGGACGGAAGCTCCACCATCCCCCTCTCTCAAGAAACGAGATCGGCGAGCTCCTCTGGCGGAACGTGGGGATCGTACGGGAGGCGGTGCCCCTTGCCCAGGCAGTCAACCGGTTCCAGGAGGACCTCGCCCGGAGAGCCGCCTCGCGCGGGCGGGACTACCCCACCTCGGAAGAGAATCAGGTCCTCACCGCCCTTCTCATGGCCAAGGGCGCCCTCCTTCGCGAAGAGAGCCGGGGCGGCCATTTCCGGAGAGACTTCCCCCATCGCCGGGAGAAGTGGCGAGTGCACATCGAGTTCTCCCCCAAGGCTTCATGAGTCTTCCCTGCATGAGGGATATGGGTTGAGCCCATGGAAGGTCAGGTCGAAGAGCTCCGGCGCAGACTACAACTGGCAGAATCTGACCGGGCTGAACTGGCCAAGAGGGTCGGCGACCTCGAGGAGCGGGTCAGTCGCTTGGAAGCCCTTCTTTCCAATGTCTCCATCGACTCCAAGGTCCGGAGTGAGAACCCTCACGATCGCAAAGCCGTCACCGAACGGGTAAAGTACGACTGGCAGGACTGACCTTCCCCACTCCCTCCCCCGCCCGCCACCGCCTCCATAGGTTCCTACCGGTACGGGTCAGCGACATTTTTCCCCCCCTTTTCCTCGAAGACGCACCATCCTCCCTCGGTCTGGAGCAGGTTTCTTACTCCCCTTCCCTGTCTGAGCTTACCCCTTCGGTGGGGTTCCTGGAAGCTGGGGGTCCCTGCCAGAGTTTGGTGGGTGGCCCCTGGGTCCGACCCTTAGGGTCCTGTCTGGGTACCTCTGCTCTAAACGTGGAAGGTAAGTCTATACATATGTATATCAATATGTATGAGCAGTCCGGCCGCAGAACTCACTTAGTCAACAAATTTGCTGGGCCTGAAAAATCCTTGAGAAGCCGCCTGGACTTGGCGCCCTTTTCCTGGAGGAGATATGCTCCTTCGAGGGATCTCCAAGGTAGTCTCCCTCAAGAACTGGGGTCTCTCTTCTCACGAATCCTCCTCGTGGACCCTGACTTGGTCCGGTTCTTGTTCGGGAGAGGTCTGAGGGTCAGAGTGCTGAAGGTACTGGGGCCCAAGCAGCTGTAGTCGGCATTCCAAAACCGTCCCGTAGAGCCCTGGGGTCCCGGTTTCAGGTGCCAAGGGGGAACGGGGGGGGAGGTATTGTCTTCGGGGTAGGCTCTCCCCGATTAACGGGGGGGCCTGACAGAGCGTGGCCTGAAAACAACCCTCATTGTTCGGCGGCAGACCCCGCTTCCCTGGCAATCTCTCGGTGAAGGGGGGGGATCTGGGGGGTGTAATCTGGCCCTGACACGCGGATGTCCATGGCAGGCTCCACAGGAAATGCGGGGGATTCTCGGCGACAAACGGCACTCCGGGCGCTTTCGGCCCGGAATGTCGTATAACACGAGTTATACGACAAAGGGGTGTCCACCTCGGTAGATTGTTTATTTAGGCTCTAGAGTAACGTGTCTTGCGTTATGTAGTATCTAAGTGTCCGAACTGGCCCTTCGGGGGAGGTTGAAGAGAATGAACGCAGACGCATCTTGCCCCCCGGATCAGTATCTTTGGACCTTTAGGGTCCCCAAATCCCTGGGAAGGGCCCGCTTCTTGTCCGTCAGGAGAACGGTGGCGCCGTGGGCCAGGGCGGACGCCGCCACGAGGAGTCCGGGGTAGGGTGCACCGCCGGTATTCTTCCTCAGGATAGAGATGGCGGCCCGGTAGGTCTCGGCATCCATGGGGAGGACGGTGAGCTCTCGACGAAGCGCTCCCAAGGCATCCAATCTACGGTTAAGTCCCCCGCCGTGGGCTTTGGCCAGGACGGCCAGCTCGATCATGTTCAACTCCGTGGTGGCGACTTCCCCCTCGGTGGATTCAACCTTGTCCAACCACCGTTTCACCCTCGGTCGCCCGAGGAGAAGATCCTCGAGGATGGGGGTATCCAGGCACTTCATCTACCGCTTCCTCCACGTGCCGTAACACGCCCTAAGCCCCAGTCGTTTGGCCATAAGCCTCTCCATCAGCCGGGAGAAACTCTCGCCGGGGCGCTTCTCCTTTCGGAGGGCTTCGTAGACCGGTTTCCGTACCATGAGCGTCTTGGAGGACATAATCTAAACATATACAGATAGATATATGTAGATTTCCGAAACCGCAGACTAAGAACGGATCCCTTACAGGTCTCTGAGGGTCTGCAAAGGACCCAAGGAATCGCGCGCGGGAGCCGAACTTCCAGATGGGTCTGGAACTCGCCACGTCGACCCTCCGATGAGGTTTCCCCGGGGGGTAGACAAGAGCGAGCCACCTGGCCTCCCCCTCGAGGAAAGAGGATCAAGGACTGGGTCCTCAGGAGAAGAGGGGCTAGAATTGGGTGGGTGAACCTTTCTGTTCGGCGGCTTCCGCAGGCAAGGGGCCACCTTGGCAGGAGGTGCTCTCAGGATCATTTGGCTCGCCGGAGGTGGGTCGTGGCTCCCAGCGGGGCTCAGTGGTCCCGACATGACGTGGCGCAGAATTCTGCTTCTAATCAGGCTTATACTGATTAGCTGTACGATATGTTGAAGTCACGGGTTTGAGTGGCCCCCTCGGTCTGCCTGGAAGGCCCCTGATACGGGCCGTGAACCAGGGGGCCGGAGATACTCGCACCGAATGGACCTCGGGACATTGGGAACGCCGCTTCTGGCGGCAGCCCTCCTGAGCTTTCTCACCGGTTCTCTCCTTGGTTTTTCCGGTCCCGCCGCTTCGCGTCGGCTTGCCCGGGCATCCCTGCTCCTCGACCTTCTGGGCTGCGCGTTCCTGGTGCCCTTCGCCTTAGGAGTCTTGCTGGGGGGCAGCGGGGTGACTTTCCCAGTGTCTCTCCCGGGCTTTTCCACGATCTCACCCAGCCTTAGCCTCGGGTTGGGCGTGGATTCGCTCTCGGCGCTCTTCGTCTTCCTGCTCGGATTCGTGGGATTCGCGATCACCCTCGCCTCCCTGGGGTACGTACCCGAGTACGTGCACGAACGGCCCGCCACGCTCGCCGGTTTCTATGGACTCTTCCTCCTTTCGATGCTTCTGGTGCTTCTGGCGGAGACCACGTTCCTCTTCCTCGTGGGCTGGGAGGCAATGACCCTGGTCTCTTACTTCCTCGTGGTGCACGAGCACGGCTCCTGGGAGGTGCGGAAAGCGGGTCTCTCCTACCTCGTGATGAGCCATGCAGCTGCGGCTTCCCTCTTGGCGGGGCTGATCCTTCTCACCGTCGACACCGGACAATTCTCCTTCGTCCCCATGAGCCACGCCGCGGCGCTCGTTCCCCCGGTCTGGCAGGATGTGATCTTCGTTGCCCTGCTGATCGGGTTCGGGACGAAGGCGGGGCTCGTGCCCCTCCATACCTGGCTTCCCGAGGCCCACCCCTCGGCTCCGAGCAACGTTTCCGCCCTCATGTCCGGCGTGATGATCAAGATCGGGATCTATGGGATCCTGCGCTTCGTCTTCTTGGTGCTCGGGGGGGGCCAGTTGTGGTGGGGGTTCACGCTGATAACCCTGGGCGCGGTCTCGGCGTTGGTGGGGATCCTCAACGCGATCGCCCAACACGACCTCAAGCGTCTCCTGGCCTTCTCCTCGGTCGAGAACATCGGCATCATCTTCATGGCGCTGGGAGCTTCGCTCGTCTTCCAGGCCCTGGGATCGCCCGTGCTGGCCGCGCTCGCCCTCCTAGCCGGTCTTTTCCATACCTTCAATCACGCCCTGTTCAAGGGGCTCCTCTTCCTCGGCGCGGGGGCCGTTGTGGGGGCCGTGGGGACAAGGAACATGGAGAAGATGGGCGGCCTGGCCCGTTCCATGCCTGGGACGGCCGGGACCTTCCTCGTCGGTGCCATGGCCATATCCGCCCTCCCTCCCTTCAACGGTTTCGTCAGCGAATGGCTCCTTTTCCAGGCCTTTTTTGGCTCCTTCGCCACCGGCTCCCTTGCCACGGAGATGACCTTCACGGCGACGGCGGCGGTCCTGGCGCTCGCGAGCGGCCTCGCGGCGTACTGTTTCGTGAAGGCCTTCGGAATGACCTTCCTCGCCCGGCCCCGTTCCCCGGAGGCTCGTGGGGTCGTCCGGGACGCTCCTCTCGCCCAGAGGGTGGGCATGGGACTCATGGCGGGCACCTGCCTCACCCTCGGCATCATTCCCGTCCTGGCATTTCCCCTCTTCGGGGGAACCCTGACGGAGTTGGTGCACTCCGGGCTTCCCTCGTACTCTGCTCTCAGCTGGCTGGGGACGCTTCCCCGACCCTCCCCCTCCGCTTCCGGTGCGGGGGGTACGGTAGCGCTGGGAGTAGTTGCCCTGGTTCTCGCCGCAGGGATTCTTGTGGCTTGGGCCCTCCGGCGCCTCGGAGCCCCCCGTCCGGATCCCCGGGAGGCGATGTGGGATTGTGGAATGGAGTCTCCCACCCCCCGGATGGAGTACACCGCGAGCGGTTATGCCCAGCCCATCCTGCGGATCTTCTCGGCCTATTACGGACCCCGCGAGCACGCCGAGACCACCATTCGTGGAGGTTCGCGACCGGGGATCCTCGCCACAACGGGGCATTTTGAGACGGAAGTGAGCTACCCTCTGGTCGAGCAGATATATTCCCCCCTCACGAGGTCGATCGTCGGCTTTTCGCGACGCTTTAGCCGTTTGCAATCCGGAGGGATCCACGCCTATCTCGGGTACATGATCCTGACCCTCGTCGTACTGCTCATCGCGGTCCGTGTGGCCGGGGGGATCTTCCCGTGACGTTCTTCGATGTGTTCTCTTCCCTTCTCTTGCTGCTCGCCGAATTCGCCTTCGTCCTGGGGATCAGCCCCCTCCTGGTCGGCATCCTGCGCAAGGTGAGGGCCCGCAGTCAGCGGCGTGAGGGGGCCACTGTCTGGCAACCCTACCGCGACCTCCGGAAGCTCTTCTCGAAGGGCACCGTGTACGCCGAGAGCTCGAGCGCGGTGACGCCGTACGCCCCCTGGATCTCCCTCGCCGCCTTGCTCGGAGCCGTGCCTTTCATCCCGTGGTTCTTCCTGCCCGGACCCCTCGGGTTCGCCGGCGACCTCATCGTGGTCGTGGGACTGCTGGCGCTCTCGCGCTTCATGACGGCGCTCGCAGCGCTCGACGCGGGGAGCACCTTCGGGGGGATGGGCTCCAGCCGCGACATGTGGATCGGGGCCCTTGCCGAACCTACGTTCCTCCTCGTGATCTTTGCTTGGGGGGCGCCGGCGGGCTCCACCCAGGCCTCTACCATCGCTCTCTATGGGCTTACGCTCGGGGTCTACCAATTGAGCCCGGCCACGATCCTGGCGACCGTCGCCTTTGTCCTCCTGCTCCTCACAGAGACCGGGAGGCTCCCGGTCGACAACCCCGCCACCCACCTCGAGCTCACCATGATCCACGAGGCGATGGTGCTGGAATACGGGGGCCGGGACCTCGCCCTCGTTGAGCTGGGGAAGGGGGTCAGATTCGTGCTCCTTACCGGGCTCCTCCTGGCGGTCGCCCTCCCCTGGGGGATGGCCCTCGAACTCAGCGTCCTCGCCCTCCTCGTCGGCATCGCCCTCCTCCTCGCAAAACTGCTGGCGGCAACGTGGGCCGTCGGTCAGTTGGAAACCCGGGTCGCCAAGTGGCGCCTCTTCCGGCTCACGGACCTCGCCACACTGGCCGTCACGCTGGCCTTCGGGTCCCTCGCCCTCACCTACCTCGTAGGAGTCGGTTCATGATCACTTTCCCGGTGCTCCTCCTCGAGATCGCGGCCACGGCGGTGTTGCTCACCGCGTGGCTCTCCCTCGTGCATCGCCGGCTGGATGCCCTGGTGCACATCTACTCGTTCCAGTCACTGGCCACCGCGGCCGTCGCCTTCCTGGTCGCCTACCAGTACGACGCACCCCTGTTGGCCCTGACCGGTCTCCTCGTGCTCGCGCTCAACGTCGTGGCGATCCCGTGGGTCCTTCTCCGGATCCGGCGGGAGCTCTCCATCCCTCCCGAGACCAACCTCTTCGTCTCCGTCCGCTCCAGCGCCCTTGCGGGGCTGGGCTGCCTACTCCTTTCGGTCGCCATGGTCGGACCCCTGACCTCCGTCGCGGAGATTCCGGAGGCGGGCCTCCTCCCCATCTCCGTGACCGTGGTGCTCATCGGTCTCTTCACCACGGTCGCCCGGCGAAAGGCCTTCTCCCAGATCCTCGGGATCCTGGTGATGGAGAACGGCGTCTTCCTCGCCGGGATCGCCCTCACCTACGGACTCGGTCTCTTGTTGGAGCTCGGCATCGCAGCCAATCTCTTCATACTGGCCGTGGTGAGCCGCCTCTTCCTACACCGGATGAAGGGCTCGTTGGACACCGTGGACGCCGACGCCCTCCGGTCCCTGGAGGGATGAGGTACAGATCGCATGGACCTTGGAACGTTCCCCTTCTCGATCGTCCTCCTGCTGGCGCCCGCGGCGGGCGCGGGCCTCGTCCAGCTCGCCCCGAGCCGAAGGGGGGCGAACTCGGTGGCCGTCGGGGCCGGGATCGTGTCCCTCCTCTCGGTGCTGGCGATCCTCTGGCAGATCCTCTCGGGCAACGGGACCTCTCCCGCACCCTCGAGCATGCTCTACCTGGATGCGCTCTCCGGCCTCCTTCTCCTCCTCCTCAGCGTCGTAGGTCTCGCCTCCCTGCTCTACTCCGTGGACTACCTGGGACAGGAGAAGAGCCCCCATTCCCTCGATCTTCCCCGACTTCAGCAGTACTACTCGTTCGTTCTCCTCTTCCTCTTCACCATGTTCCTCGTGGGGGAGGCGAACA